>CALLLI010000354.1 GCA_938082635.1 uncultured Verrucomicrobiales bacterium | reverse complement strand
ATCGCTATCATCTTGACCTCGTTGTTGGATGATTTCAGTGTGTTTCATGGATGGTTTCTGGTTTGTGTTTTGCCGACTCCGCGTAACTGCGGAGCCAGAAACCATCCAGCCAATTTCTAACAATTCGTGGGGCACTACCCCACTTGGGAGAGCGGCTGGTTACTGCCCTCAAAAGGTCCACAGATCCTTTTCGGAACTCGTTCGTGTAGGTCTTTCTTGTTCTCTTTGACATGTCTGAATCTGGTTGTGTCCAACCGCGTCCATCAAATCAGGGGAACTTCACTGTTAATCCGCCCTTTTTTCCATCCTTCGGTCGACCAGTTGATGGCGGCTTTATTGAAGTATCATTCCGATCACTGCGTTGTAGTCGAGTTCACGGTTTCGAAGTTGCTCTACTACGAATGGTAAACTAACAGAAAGGCGGTTGCAAGATCTCTCAACGAAGCCCTCCGGTGCGCCCCCAACGATCACCCGCTCCGTGGTGAACTTGAGGCTCTCGATGAATCCGATCTTTTCTTCCATCAGCCGAAAACCGACAGACGCCGACAAGCCCGAGAATAGGCGCGAAAAACATGAAGCGCTTTGATAGTCGGCGATCTTTCCGAAATCACACGCCATTCAAAGCTCGAATTTAAAGAAATCGACTAGATTCAGTCGAGTATGGACGCGGGCTGGAAGCCCGCTCTACACTATACTTACTAGGATTCTTCGGTCGGCTCTTCTGATTGCTCAGTCGTTTCGGAAGCGGTGCCTTCTTCTGCTGCTTCTGCGCCTTCCGACACAGCATCTTCTGCTGCTTCTGCGCCTTCTGCTGCTTCTGCGCCTTCGGGTTCCTCATCTTCAGGATCTTCTCCGACGACGCGGACAATGTCTTTGATAATCTCGCCAGGTGTTAGGGTGACTAGTTTCACACCTTGAGCATTTCGGCCAATGGAGCTGATACCGCCGGCTTTGATCCGGACGGTCTTGCCGCCGCTGGTCATGAGCATGACGTCATCGTCTTCGAGGACGGCGATGGCACCGGCTACTTTGCCGGTACGGTCTGTCGTCTTCATCGTGATGAGACCTTTGCCGCCGCGACCTTTGGTTGGGTAGTCGTCGAACGGTGTCCGTTTGCCGAGACCTTTCTCCGAAGCGACGAGGAACTGGGCTGATTTGTCGACGATCGTTAGAGAGACGACGTAGTCGTCGCCGCGTGGGCGAATGCCGGCAACGCCCTTAGCGGTGCGTCCCATGGAGCGGATAGTGCTCTCGCTCGTTCTGACACAGAGCCCATCACGGGTGACGAGACAGATGTCATCTTCGCCGGTCGTGAGGCGAACGCCGATGAGCTCGTTGCCTTCCTCGATCGTGATCGCGTTAAGGCCACCTTTACGGTAGTTTTTATAATCCGTTAGGGTCGTCTTCTTGACCGTGCCGTCACGCGTGGCAAACAGAATGTAGCCATCCTGTTCCCAGGTCTTGTCGCCGTCTTCTTCGAGAACGGCTTCGAGACGAAGCACAGAAGCAATCTTCTCATCTTCACGGAGATCGAGAAGGTTCTTAATCGAACGCCCTTTGGCCGTGCGCGCCATTTCCGGGATGATGTAAACGCGCTCCACGAAGAGGCGTCCGGTATTCGTGAAGAACAAGAGGTAGTCGTGGGCCGTGCCAGAGAAGAGATGCTGGACGAAATCCGACTCCTCTTCATCAGTCTGTGCATCACGTGTCTCCATGCCCTTGAGCCCTTTTCCACCACGTCCTTGGGTGCGGTAGTCAATGGCAGGCGTGCGCTTGATAAAGCCACGGTGACTGATCGTGATGATAGTCGACTCGTTGGCAATGAGATCCTCAATATTGATCTCACCTTCATCCGGAACAATGTCAGTCTTGCGGGGGGTGCCATGCTTCTCTTTCACCTCAAGGAGCTCTTCCTTGATGATCGCGAGCACGCGGGCCTCTTTGGCAAGAATGTCTAGCAAATCCGTAATTTCGTCGAGAACCTTGTCATACTCGTCTTTGATCTTGTCGCGCTCGAGAGCGGTCAATTGATAAAGACGCAGTTCAAGGATGGCGTTGACCTGTCGGTCTGTGAAGACGTACTGATCTCCCTCGATACTAGGTTGGCCCCTAATGAGAATGCCTAGCGCTTCAGCGGCTTCAGTTGTGAACTTGTAGGCCTTGATCCTCTCGCGCGCTTCGTCGCGGTTGGCCGAACTACGAATAATCTTGATGAAATCATCCAGGTTCGCGATCGCTAACAGATACGCTTCTAGAACTTCGGCGCGGTCTTCCGCTTTACCTAGCAGATAACGCGTCCGGCGAATGATGACTTCGCGACGGTGCTCGAGGAAGCAATTGAGAGCGTCCTTGACGTTAAGTAACTTCGGACGGCGGTTATCAATCGCCAGCATGTTTGCAGAGAACGAGGTCTCTAGCTGAGTGTGCTTGTAGAGGTTGTTGAGAACGACCTGGGAACGCGCATCGCGCTTGAGATCGATGACGACTCGGGTGTTCTCATCCGACTCATCGCGCACGGCGCTGATCTCGGGCAGCACCTTTTGATTCACCAACTCCGCAATGCGCTCGACCAAGGTCGCGCGGTTCACATTGTAGGGGATCTCCGTGATGATGATCTGATCGCGATTGCTCGGAAGCGTCTCGATGGTAGCCCGACCACGAGCCTTGATGCTTCCGCGTCCCGTCCGCATGTAATTGCGGATGCCCGCGTAACCAAGAATGGTACAACCGGTCGGGAAATCAGGGCCTTTGATGTGGTTCGCAATCTCTTCAATCGAGATCGCAGGATTCTCGATCTGAGCGCAGAGCGCATCAATGACCTCACTCAAATTATGTGGCGGGATGTTCGTCGCCATGCCAACGGCAATACCCGTGCCGCCATTGATCAATAAGTTAGGGAAAGCCGCAGGAAGGACGCTGGGCTCCTTCCTCGTACCGTCGTAGTTAGGCACGAAGTCGACGGTGTCCTTGTCCATGTCGTTCATCAAGGCGACACCAAGATGAGTCAGACGGGCCTCCGTGTAACGCATGGCAGCGGGAGGATCTCCCTCCACAGAACCAAAGTTACCCTGACCTTCGACGAGAATTTCTCGCATGGACCATGGCTGCGCCATGTTGACCAAGGTCGGATAAATGGCGCCATCACCATGCGGGTGATACTTACCCATGGTGTCCCCGACAATACGGGCGCACTTGAGGTGGGCTTTGTTAGGCCCTAGGCTCAAGTCATTGTACATCGCAAAGAGAAGGCGACGTTGGGAGGGCTTGAGACCATCACGTGCATCAGGAAGGGCACGGGAAATGATGACAGACATCGAATAGTCCAAGAAGGACTTCGACATCTCGTCAGCCACGTTAATCGGGGCAATGTTATCGTCAGAGTGTTCGCTCACAGGGAAACCAGATTCGTTCGGTTAATAAGAAAGTTTATTAGACATCGAGGTTGCGCACGTTGAGCGCATTGTCTTCGATGAAGCGTCGGCGTGGCTCGACGATGTCCCCCATGAGGATGGTGAACATGCGATCCGCTTCGACCAGATTGTCTTCGTTCAATTGCACGCGCAGCAGCTTGCGCATCTTCGGATCCATGGTGGTGCTGAACAGCTCTTTCGCGTTCATTTCACCCAATCCCTTAAAGCGTTTAATTTCGACACCGCGCTTACCAATGTCGAGAACGGCTTCGAGGATGTCGGTGACACGGTGGATATCATGTGTTGCCCCATCTTTATCACCTTCAATGAGGTGAAGGATGGGCGTCTCACTACGAATGTATTGTTCGGCCGGGAAACCAAGCTCGCCTAACTGATTGAACAGTTTGACCATGGAAAGCGCCTCGTGAATCTCGTGCAAGGTGGCACGCCGTGTCACGGCGTCCTTAGCCACAACAACGGGAGCGGGAGCGGCTTCCGCCTCTTCGTCTTCACCTCCCTCGTCTTCCTCTGTAGGCACACCGAACAGATGAAGGTCGCGGTTGGCCATTGAGAACTCGCGTAGCGAGTCTTCATCCATGAAGTACTCAACATGCTCATTATTCCCCTCGCGGACTTTGACAATGTATGCAGGCAGGTCGCCAGTGCCAGGTTTCCGACGACGCAGATACTCTTCAAAACTACCGCCCGTGCGGACGACGACGTCACTGAATCGCGTCATCTTGGTGAGGATGACCAACGTCTTCTGCAGATTCTCGTTCGAAATCTCGGTCTTGCCATCGGGTGCTTTTAAGGACACGTCCTCCGAGCCTAACTCAATCAGAATAGCATTGAGCGCCTCGTCATCTTGGACGTATTCCTGACGCTTCTTCCGTTTGACCAAATACAAAGGCGGCTGCGCGATGTAGAGGTAACCACGCCTAACCAATTCGGCCATTTGGCGACAGAAGAAAGTAAGGAGTAGTGTCCGAATATGAGAGCCGTCCACATCAGCATCCGTCATAATGATGACTTTGTGATAGCGAGCTTTGGTGATATCGAAAGAGCCTTCCTGATCGCCATCGCCGATCCCCGTCCCGATGGCAGTGATCATGGTCTGAATCTCCTTGTTTTGAAGAGCGCGGTGCAAGCGAGCCTTCTCCACATTGATCAACTTACCACGCAATGGCAGGATGGCTTGAGTGCGGCGATCACGACCTTGTTTGGCCGAGCCACCAGCAGAATCACCCTCAACAATATAGAGTTCAGTCTTCGACGGGTCACGCACCGAACAGTCGGCCAGTTTCCCTGGCAAACCACCACCGGTGAGCGCTGATTTCCTAACTGTTTCCCTGGCTTTACGCGCTGCTTCGCGAGCACGCGCGGCATTGAGACATTTCTCAACGATCCGCTTCGCCAACTGTGGAGTTTCCTCGAAAAAATGCATTATACCGTCGTAAGCGATCGAACTTACAACGCCTTCCATTTCATCATTGATGAACTTCTCCTTCGTCTGCGAACTGAAACGCGGATTCGGGTGCTTCACACTCACGACAGCGACGAGCCCCTCCCTCACATCGTCCCCTGTAAGAGCAGGATCCTTGTCCTTGAGCAGATTGTTCCCCTTGGCATACTGATTGATTGCCCGGGTCAGCGCGCCACGGAATCCGGTCACATGCGTGCCGCCATCTGGATTTGGGACCATGTTGGCGTAAGCCAAGATCATGGAGTCGAAGGAATCGTTGTATTGTAAGACCAGATCGAGGATGGCGTCATCTTTGATCAGCACCCCCTCAGATTCATATTCTATCTCGCGTTTGCCACCGAGAACGATGGGATCGGGATGGACAAGGCTCTTGTTCTCGCCCAGCTGATCGACGAACTCGACGATGCCTCTCTTGTATAGGAAGGTGGACTTCCGAGGCTTGTCCCCGCGCTCGTCTGTGAGGTTTAACGTCAGCCCTGGATTGAGGAAGCCGATCTCGCGGAGACGCTTGGCAATGAGGTCGAAATTGAACTCGACCGAAGTCGTGAAGATCGTGGGATCCGGCAAGAATGAAATGCTGGTTCCCGTGTGATTGGGATCATCAAGATCTCCCATCACCTTCAGCGGATGTGTCGTCTTACCCTTCTCAAAGGATATGGCGTAGAGCTTTCCATCACGTGAAACCTCTGCCCGGAACCAATCCGAAAGGGCATTCACACACTTCGCCCCCACCCCGTGAAGACCACCAGAATACTTGTAGGCTCCCTGACCAAACTTACCACCCGCGTGGAGATTTGTCAGCACGAGTTCGATCGCTGGGATGCCCCATTTCTCGTGAACATCAACGGGGATGCCGCGCCCATTGTCATTGATCGTGATCGAGCCATCCGCATGGATGAAAATATTGATTAGATCACAATGTCCCGCGAGGTGCTCATCGATCGAGTTATCGAGAACTTCCGAAATACTATGGTGCAAACCGCGCTCCGTAGCGGGGTCCCCGATGTACATTCCGGGGCGTTTGCGGACGGCCTCTAAGCCTTCAAGTTTGTCGATCTTTGAGGAGTCATAAACTTCCTCGTTAGGCATGTCGTGCTGGGTATCTTCGCTCATGGATGGATGCGCTTCGCAGCCCTTAAAACAAGGCTCAGGCTGGGCAACGAAGTTAGGCTTATTAGCCTTAAAAACCAGTGAAATCGCATCCATGAACAGCATCTTTTTTAGGGCACGTTTATCACGTTAGCTCTAAGGCTTTTCGTAATTTCCAGAAGGTTAAACTCTCATTGCTGCGAGCATGCTGACAGGTCAGCTTCTTCTTACTCACTTCCATGAAATCACGACCTCTTCCATCTCTCGTTGGCCTTCTCTTTCTGGCTTTGAATACGCTTACTTCATTAGGCATGCAGCCCTTAGAAATGGTCACGTTTCCATCGGAAGACGACCTCTCGATCACGGCTGATTTCTATCCGACAACAAGCCGCACCCGAGCACCTATCATTGCATCATTCCATCAAGCAAGCTGGAGCCGCGGAGATTACCGAGAAATAGCCCCGCGACTGCAAGAACTCGGGTTCCAAGCACTGGCCGTGGACCAGCGTTCGGGCAACGCCGTCCATGGCGTGACCAATCTCACCGCCCAGCGCGCCAATCCAGCGCATTTAGGCACCGCCTTTACCGACGCCCTTCCAGACCTGCGCGCGGCTCTAAAGCACGCACGCAGCTTGACCTCTGGGCCTATCTTGGGCTGGGGTAGCTCTTACTCTTCGGCACTCATCCTGAAAGTCGCCGCAGAAGATTCAGACCTAGCGGACGGTGTGCTCTCGTTTTCACCCAGCGAATACTTTCCAGATCGGCAGCTGATTCAGAAAGCGGTCGTCCAGTTGACGGTCCCGACCTTCATCACATCGGCCCGCTCTGAGGCAAATAACCACGCTTCCATCGTAAGCAAGATTCCCACTGAAACGCCGGTCACCACCTATCGCTCGATCACCACTGGCCGACACGGGTCGAGTGCCCTTTGGATGGCAACCCAAGACAGCGAGACGACATGGTCCGAGGTCGAGGCGTTCTTGGCCCCCTTTCTCGTCACCCCACCATCCGCTCCCGGGTTAAGCCTGACATCCTCTGAACTAAATGTGCATCCCGGCACAGCAACACAACTCCTAGCCCAAGTTTCTTATGACCGGCGTCTCGCCCTATAAAACAAGAGCTCGCTCCGCAAAGGCACTACAAAGTGGTCGGCCCCTTCAGTTCTGACTTCACTGCTGGGCAGGCACGTTTCCAATCGATCCCCAGGAGTTGGTAGACTCGGCTTTGCTCCGCGTCTGGTAGGCTCGGCTTTCGCACCGTCACGATCCGGCCATCCTTCAGTGGCAGT
>CALLLI010000353.1 GCA_938082635.1 uncultured Verrucomicrobiales bacterium | reverse complement strand
TGGATATCGAGATCGCGATCAACTTCAGAAACAAGCTCCGGGAATTGATAGGTGATTTCGATGGACTGGTTAACGAAACTGTTGAGTTCTGACGAGAGTTCCGCCTCAAAAAGCAGTTCTTGCCGAGCATAGAGATCGGATTCTGTTGGTGGTAATATTCTAAAAGTCAACGGTTTACGTTAACAAAAGACTAACAGGGCGCTATCTGATTCTTCAAAAAAATGGGTTTTCGGCGAAGCTCTAGCTAAAGCACCAATCCCGGAGAGCGATGCTCCGTAATCAAAGGAGGTGCGCGTTCGATCTCAAACACACGCTCTCCCTCAACACAGGAAGGACGTCCACACTGTTGAGAAACGGTCAAGAAATCACGGCTTCGACGGAGCACAGCTCTCCGGGATTGGATTGGCTTCCGAACCCTAAAACAGCTCCTTACTCTCCAAGATCGCCTCAATGAGACCTGGAATCGAGTGCTCTTCGGCATCGATATCCACCTCAAGCCCATTCCGTTCAACAGACTCCGTCGTGATCGGACCAATACTAGCAATCTTCAAATCCTTAGGGATAGGCAGCCCAAGTTCCATGAAGCAATCAACCGTAGAGGCGCTCGTGAAAGTGATCAAATCCGCCCCCTCTTCTTCAAACCGAGCACGGGCGCCGGAGATATCCTCCGTCTCTTTCACCGTTCGGTAAGCGATGGCTTCATCAAGGATCGCCCCCTGCTTGTTCAACTCCTCACCAACCACTTCGCGCGTCGTTTCCGCACGCACCCAGAGCATCTTCAGGTGCTCTACGGAGCCTTCTTTCTTAAACGCCTCAACGAGCGCTTCCGCGACGTGAACCTCGGGCATGAGATCCACGGCCAGATGAAATTCTTTCAGCTTCTTTGCGGTCCCAGGACCGACAACCGCGATCCGCACACCACCAATGGAACGTGCGTCTTGATAAACCTTGTAGAAGACTTCGAAGAAAGCCTCGACGGCATTCGGACTCGTAAAGATGAGCCAATCATACGTGTGCGTATCTCTGACAAGCTCACCAAACGCCAACATATCCTTGGGAGGCTCAATGCGGATCGTGGGCAGCTCATACACATCGGCACCTAACAAACGCAGACGCCGACTCAATTCACCTGCCTGCTTACGCGTACGCGTGACCACGATGCGCTTGCCGAACAGCGGCCGATTCTCGAACCAATTAATCTTGTCATGGAAACGCACGACGTCACCAAACACAGCGACAGCCGGCGCTTTGAAACCAGCTGCGAGAACCTTCTCAGCAATATCCCCAACGGTGCCCACCAAGGTCTTCTGTTGCCCTGTCGTTGCCCATCGAATAAGCGCCACCGGCTCGTCTGGAGAGACTCCACCAGCCAACATCGCATCCGTAATCTTACCAAGACGCTGTACTCCCATGAGCATGACTCGAGTGCCCGGCGTGTTCCCAATCGCAGCATAATCAATGCTAGACTCTTCTTTCGTAGGATCTTCGTGTCCCGTGAAAATCGTAAGCTGCGCATTGCAAGCTCGATGAGTCACAGGAATACCCGCATAGGCAGGGCCACCGATCGTGGAGCTGATCCCTGGCACAATTTCAAAGGCCAATCCCTGATCCACCAAATCCTCAGCTTCTTCACCGCCGCGACCAAAGATCATGGGATCACCACCTTTCAATCGAGTCACCACTTTGCCTTCTTTGACTTTCTCGACTAACAACGCATTAATCTCATCCTGTGTCAGCGTGTGATCCTTAGCTTTTTTTCCAGCATAGATGAGCTCGGCATCACGCTTTGCCCACCGCAACATCTCGGGATTGCTCAGGTAATCATAAACGAGCACGTCAGCCTCCTCGATGCACTCCTTGGCACGCAGTGTGGCTAGGCCAACATCGCCTGGACCAGCACCAACCAGATAACAAATACCTTTGTTCTTCATTTGAGAGAGTCCATCAGTTGATCCACAAGCGCTACCGCTCGGCATCGCGCCCCTGACACATGCGCTTCCTTTGGAGGCGCAGTCAGTTCATCTTCATCGAATACGCGAAGATGTATGGTCAAAATTTCGCCATCAATGACCGAATTCACACCCACTGGCGTGTGGCAGCCTGCTTGCAAGCGATCCAGGATCAAACGCTCGGCTTCCACCCGTGTAAATGTATCCGCATCATTGATGGGAGCGAGTGTCGCATGGGTATCCCCATCATTTGAGCGTGTTTCAAGAGCGATGGCTCCCTGCCCGCACGCCGGGAGAAACTCGGGTGGACCTAGCGGACAGACATAGATCATCTGCCCTTCAAATTCGAACTCGGTTTCGCCCACCCTGAGATAACCAAGACGCAGCAAACCGGCCAAAGCCAAGAGGATCCCATCAAGGGAAGGATTCCGTATGAGCTTTCGCAATCTCGTCGGCACATTGCCACGAATCTCTTCTACCTGAAGATCCGCACGCAGCCACTGAAGCTGCGCATGCCTTCGCACACTGCTAGTCGCAAGAGTCGCCTTGTCCGACAAGGCCTTCAGGGCACCGCATGGCGACGTCGTTAGGAGAACATCACGCGTATCCTCGCGAGGGAGAACCGCTTCAAGATTAAACGCCGCCTCCAATTGGGTAGGCACGTCTTTCAAGCTGTGAACCGCCACATCCACTTCGCCGGCAGCCAAGGCCACTTCAAGTTCCTTGGTGAAGATTCCCTTGTCGACGATCTGCTCCTTAGCAAATTCTGTCAGTTTGAGATCCTGACGCTCATCTCCAACCGTTGAGATGATCTTCGTCTCGCACACCAAATTCGGATGAACCGCCTTCAAGACTGCCTCCACCATACGTGTTTGTGTCCGAGCAAGATCGCTTCCGCGAGTTCCTAAGATAAGCCTCTCTTTTTTCATGCGTTTGTTAGTGAATTGTTTGCATCGCCAGAATTAGACGGCCTCGTCCTTGGCAGCACTTTGGTGTAAAACTCAGTCACGTGCTGATCGACCAGGGCGTAACAAAACTCCAACTGCTCACGCCGACGCTCTTTCCCCGCCTCAGCCAAGCGTTGCAAGGCATCGAGGTCGTGTACGTAAACACTTTCGAGTTGTTTCACTTCTGGAGCGATATCCCGCGGCAGCGAAAGGTCAACGAGGAACAGAGGCCGACCTTCCCGCTGTTTTAGGGAAGGCCTTAGCGTTTCCTGGGTGACGACATGATGCGGGGCCGCCGTCGAACTGATGATAATGTCGACCTTAACCAGTTCCTGGTCCCACTCGTTGAACCGAATCGCCCGCCCGCCAATCTCTTCAGCTAGTTCCACGGCCTTGTCATGAGAACGATTCGAAACGATAACCGCACTCGCGCCACGTGATTGGAGGCTCTGCGCCGTACGCCGGCTGATTTCGCCAGCGCCAATGAGCAGAATCTGACACTTCTTCAGATCGCCAAAGATCTTCTCCGCCATCTCCACGCCGACGGCTCCAACCGAGGTCGCACCGCGTGTGATGTTCGTGTGAGTTCGAACGTGTTTGCCCACCGTAAAACAACGTTGGAAGAGACGATTCAGAAACTTTCCCGTCGTGCCAGACTGCTGCGCCACCGCATAGGCCTTCTTGACCTGACCAAAGATCTCGGTCTCGCCCAACACCATAGAATTCAACCCACTAGCAACCGCAAACAAGTGTCTCGCCGTGGCCTTCTCTTCGCGATGGTAGAAAGCGCCAAGATCTTCCTCTTCAAGCTCGAAATGATCTTGCAACCACTTCCCAACCCTATCAATCACATGTCCCGTGGTCGATTCCTCATCGGCTACAAGGTACAGCTCCATGCGGTTGCAGGTTGAGAGAATCGCCGCCTCCGCAACCCCATCCAGTGCTCGCACTTGCGCCAGAGCTTCCGGCAAACGCGCTTCAGTAAACGACACCTTCTCGCGCGAGGCCACCGAAGCGGTCTCGTGATTGTACCCAAAACAAACGAAGGACATGCGAAACGTTAAAGAAACAAACAGGATAGAATTGGAAAAATAAAAGCTGCTACAGTAATTGTGGCCAAGCGGCGCCCTCCGAGACTGCCCACCAAACGCATGGCAATCACCGCACCATAGGCTAACCAGACAAGGCTAATGGCGATTAGCTTGTAAAACCCCGGGAAACTTTCCATCTTGAACGCCGCAAGGATTCCCACGGACAACAACAGAAAGCCGAGCCAAAGCAACCGCCCAATCGCCTGAGTCAAGTAACGAATAGGCGGCAACTGATGGAAGAACACGCCCGTTTTCCCCACCCGAAGATAGCGGTCTTGAATGAGGAACATCACGCCAGCCACAAAAGCCAAAGCAAAGGCTCCATAGGAAATAAGCGCCAACGCCGCGTGAAACTCTAACCAATAGTCCACCGGGGCAACAGACCCGAGACCTGGGTCGACCGTCGGCAGATTAACGGGATGAAAGAGTGAGAGCGCGACGCATTGAAAGATCACGATCAACGGCGCTGTAAAGAAGCCTAACAACGACAGACGATAGCCCCCTCCGACGAGGAAGTAGAACAACGCAATCGACCAAGTCACAAAGATCAGCACTTCAAATCCACTGGTCAACGGGCAACGACCAAGGCTCTGACCCCGCAGGGAGAGAAATGCACATTGTAATGCGAAGCCTAAAGTCATGAAGCCAACGCGGAACCAAACAGACGCCCGCCGGTGCTCACGCAGCGCTCTCCAAGACATCACGCAAGCCAAGGCAAAGGCAATCGTCGAGGCGATAAGAAGACCGAATTCAATAAATACCATAAATATCAAGGTAACTCGGGCTTCCTACCCCGGGACACGAGCTAGATGCCCATGCTACACTAGTGCCTTTTAATCACTAGTGTAATTAAACCCAAAAGCATCCTTTGCCGTTACGGATAGAGCAAAGGCTGCAAGTAAATTGATCGTGTGCTCAATGTCCTTCAAATTCGCTACTTCCACGACGGAGTGCATGTAGCGAAGCGGCAGAGAAACGAGTGCACTGGGAACGCCGCTACGTTGGTGGTAGATCTGATCGGTATCTGTACCACTGAATCGCGAAGAAGACTCGTGTTGTAGCGGAATTTCCTCTTTCTCAGCAATTTCTATCAATCGCTCGACCACGTGCGGGTGGTTGCAGGTTCCATGGGTGAGCGTGGGACCACCTCCTAGCTTGACTTCACCATGCTTCGCGTGATCAATGTTAGGCGTATCCGTCGCATGCGTCACATCTAGGCAGACGGCGACATCTGGCTGCAGTCGGTAGGTGGCCATCTTAGCCCCGAGACCACCAATCTCTTCTTGGACTGCATTCATCGCAAGAATGTGTGAAGTCGGTTTCTTCTTCGTCGCGTTCAGCTTTGCCAACACTTGGGCAATGATGAATCCACCGATGCGATTGTCCAAAGCCCGCCCTACGATGCCATCCGTCCCGAACGGCTCCGCGCTATCAACATACACAGCGGGATGACCCACGCGGAGGCCAAGTTTGGCCACATCCTTGGACGAAGAGGCGCCAACATCGACATAAAGGTCGTGCACCTCGGGTGCCTTCTCTCCATTAGACCGGTCTCGAATGTGAATCGCCGTGTTTCCAATCACACCAAGGACAGGCCCTTTGTCGCCAAGGATGGTCAGGCGTCGCCCCCGCGCCGTAGCACTATCAGAGCCGCCAATCCGATCCAATCTTAGAAAGCCTTCTTTTGTGACATGCTTGATCATATAGCCGATCTCGTCCGCATGGGCTTCCAGCATAACGGTCAGCGCTTTGCCACTCTTCTGCTTCTTCGCATCGAGAGTAGCCCAGGTCGTCCCATAGGCGTCATTCTCGATCGAATCCGAATACTGGCTGGCATACATTCCCCATTTGCGCTGGCCCGGGCCCTCGAATCCAGTCGGGCTCGGGGTGCTCAGCAAATCATATAGAAAGGTGGTCGAGGCATCGTCAAACATGATTCATCTATCGAGGCAGATTCCCAGTTTGGCAATGTTGCGATGGGCCAGAGAATGGGTAGCCTACAGCTGAATTGGAAGCTTCTCGTGTTATCTTTGAGGATTTCGAGCGCGACACCGTCTCGCAACCGGAAATGGATCGGTTGCTCGCTAACGGTTGGCGACACGCAGGCACGCATTTCTACCGCTACAACATGGCTTTTCACAAAGGAATGCTGACGCAAGTCCTTCCACTAAGGATTCCGCTGAAGAACTTCAGTCCTTCAAAAAGTCAACGCCGAACCCAACGAAGCAACGAAGCCGCGGGATTTCGAGTCGTCGTTCGGCCAACTGAGATCACTCGCGAGAAGGAGAAACTTTTCGAAGAGCACAAAGCGAAGTTCGTAGATAATGTCCCGGACTCCATCTACGACTTCCTTTCGCAGGATCCGGACACGAGCCCCTGTCCGGGCGGGGAGGTTTCCGTGTATGATGAAGACCGCCTCATCGCCACGAGTTTCTTCGACATAGGTGAGGAATCCCTCTCCACGATCTACGGAATGTATGATTTAGACTATCAAAAGCATGGTCTAGGCATCTTCACCATGCTCATGGAAATGGACTATGCGCAACGGTTAGGAAAGCCGATCTACTATCACGGCTACTGCTATGAATGCCCTTCCTTCTACGACTACAAGAAAACATTCCAGGCCGTCGAAGCCTTTAATTGGGATGGTCAATGGGTCCCAATAGCGCGTTAGGCCGAGGAGCCTAACTTCGCACCAACGGCTTTGCCCACCTTGACGAGCAACTTCGCCTGATCAGACAGCCCAGCTACAACCTCTTCGAGGGCCTTCCGTCCAGAGTGTCCTGGCTTGATCAGTTGATCAAAGGGCTGACTCAATGGCTGGAGCCTGGCTATCATTTGCTCAAAGCCACTCTCGATCTCCTTCGCAATGGAAGCATCCGCCTTGGCAATCAACCCCAACAACGGCACTTCATCGGCCTCCACCACACGGCCAGGTGCTATACCTGTGAGCGTCTTCTGCAGACCAATAATAGCGTGACGAATCGCATCGAGGCTCGTATCACTAAACTGACAGATCTCATCTTTCTTATCACCGGATGCCAATGGTCGAAGAAGCGCTCCTGAAAGCCCGTTGTTACACACCGTTACCAGCCCCGTGAAGATCGTTGTGAGCGCACTCTTGGAATCTTTCGCCATGAACTGCGCCCTGTAGTTTCCTTGCTCCGAGGGATGCCACGCCCTGTTCATGGCGGCAAGATCGATAGGGACTAACTGTGTCAGGAGGGATAGGAGCTTGCGGCGACGCTGAAAGCCCACGACAGCCGTGTAGTCAGCGTAGACTCGCGTGCCTGGAGCATCGTCATACTGGTCCACTCCATAAATTAGAAACTCGATGGCATGAAATCCTTGAACCACCTTGTTCTCACGCGGTTGATGCGCTTGCCGAATGGATTCGGCGTCAATACTCGGCACGCCCTGGACATCATGAACGATACCAGTCTTCAAGTTACCAGGCACCGTGTCCAAGGCTGCAGGAACGACCGGCCAAGAGGCAATGTTAGAATGAACACCATTCGCTGGTGTTCCTAGGCCACGCAAGCCCTCCGTCTCCATGTAGGCGTTGTGAGCAGCCAGCCAGGCATCTTTCAACGTGGCATGCGTTGCTGACGAAGGCTTCGCCAGAAAGACATCTGCCTTCGCCCGAAGAATGTCTGCTTTCTGCCAAGCACTTCTATATGCCGCTGAACAGACTTCGGCATGCTGTTTGATGACGGCCGAGATCTCAGCTGCATACGTCTTCTGGTCGATCTCCGGGACCTTGCTTCCGCACCCAGTAAACGAGGCAACGGTTCCAAGCGACGAGAGCTGTAACCAGGTGCGGCGGTTCATGAAAGTGCGGGGCTAAGGGTCGTCTTGTCTTCTGCTCCAGCCGTGGTGGCCGAACCTTCGAGCCGCAAGAGAATCTTCGTCACCGCAGCTTCAGGAGTAAGCCCATGCTTCTCACGAAGCGCAGGAATGGAGCCATGCTCAACAAACTCGTCTGGCCAGCCAACGCGTGCAACTGGGGTGTTAAAGCCCGCATCATGGAGATGCTCGATGACAGCGCAGCCGAACCCATTGTGCAGCACATGATCTTCAAAAGTGCATACGACCTTCGATTGGCTCGCAAATCGCTCGATCGTGTCCTTATCGAGAGGCTTAATCCAACGAGGGTTGATCAAGCTCACAGAGTACCCTTTCGCTTCGAGAAGCGTCTTCGTTTCCTCAGCAACCTCGAACATCGACCCTAAACCAATGAGAGCAACGTCAGTGCCTTCAGCGACTACTTCCGCTTTGCCAATTTCGAGAAGCACCGGCTCAGCCTTGGGCTTGGCTCCGACACCAGCCCCCCGAGGATAGCGGATCGCAGAAGGGCCGTCATTGTAATGAGCCATCGTCCACAGCATGTCGACGAATTCATCCTCGTCCTTTGGTTGCATGTGGATGATGTTCGGAATGTGCCTCAGGTAGCCAATATCAAACAAGCCGTGATGAGTCGGGCCATCATCGCCTGACAAACCACCACGATCCATGCAAAGTCGCACAGGAAGTTTCTGAATGGCCATGTCATGAATGATCATGTCATAAGCCCGCTGCATGAACGTTGAGTAAATAGTAAGGAAAGGCTTCAGCCCTTCGACCGCCTGGCCACAAGCAAAGAGCGCCGCGTGCTCTTCAGCAATGCCCACATCGAAGTACCTATCTGGCACCTCTTTCTGGAAATGAGCCAGCCCAGTACCACCAGGCATGGCTGCCGTGATTGCAGTGATTTTCGGATCCGCCTTGGCAAACTTGGCCAACGATTGCGCGTAGTGCTGTGAGTAGGTTGGCAACGCCGATGCAGGCGTTTCTCCAGTTTCAACAGCATAGGCACCAAGACCGTGGAACTTGCCAGGGTTCTTCAGTGCAGGCTCATAACCACGCCCCTTCTCCGTAATGATGTGGAGAACCACCGGCTCAGTCTGACGTTTCAGAAACTCTAACGTATGGATCAAAGTCGGGATATCATGACCGTCGATGGGGCCGTAATAACGCACACCAAACTCTTCAAAAATCACGTTGTGCAGTAGAAGATTTTTGGCGCCCTCCTCGACCTTACGTGCCAATTTACGAATGCCTTTGCCGCCCACTCGCTCAAGGAATGCCGACGCCTTGTCATGCAAGTGAGCGTAAGTGTCAGTGGTTGCCAGTCGGTTAAAGTACTTGGCGATGGCACCCACGTTCTTATCGATCGACCACTCATTATCGTTCAGCACGAGGATGAATTTCTTGGTGTTCGCCGAAATGTTATTGAGCGCCTCGAAAGTAGGCCCACAGGTGAAGGCAGCGTCACCAGCAACGGCGACGACGTGCTGATCATCTTCGCCATTGAGATCGCGTCCAACTGCCATGCCCAGCGCAGCACTCACAGCCGTTCCAGCATGACCAGCACCATAACAATCATGCGGACTTTCCGTGCGAAGAAGGAAGCCATTGAGCCCCTGATACTGACGAATGGTGTGAATCTGATTCCAACGGCCCGTAAGCATCTTGTGGACGTAGCCTTGGTGGCTCACGTCAAAGATGAAGCGATCCTTCGCCCCGGTATCGAATATCCGGTGCATGGCGATCGTCAATTCCACCACACCAAGATTCGGACCTAGATGCCCACCCGTACGAGAAAGCGAGTTGATAAGAACCTCTCGAATAGCCTCCGCCAACTCAGGGAGACGCTCCTCGGGGAGAGCTTTGACATCTTCAGGACCCCGAATTTCAGGATCGAAGGGTTTCACGGCGTAGTCTTTAAAAGAGTTCATCTTTCACGTCCTTGGATGGGGATTCAGGCAAATCAGTTGGGGAAGCAGATTCTTGGTTCACAGGCTGCCCAATAGTCGCAACTCGCTGCTTGGCTTCATCCAGCTTTACCTGGCAAGCTTCGAGTAGCTTCATTCCGCGATCGTATTGGTTCACCAAATCCGCCAATGGCACCGCGTCCCCTTCCAAGTCTTCGACAATCGTATCGAGTTGGAAGAGTGCGTCCTCAAAGTTTGAGGGAATAGGTTCGGACTTTGATTTCGCCATAAGCGCGGAGCCCCCATCATTGAGGACGAGGGAGGAACTGCAACTAGGAAATGTTCGCAGGTGCATTCCAGGCCGCGCCGGAGCGATCACTAACGGCTGTCCAACCAACGCCGGCGGTCTGAGTAGAAGTAAAGCTGATTATTCAGCGTCATCACTTCCTGGAACGGAAAGTCCTCAGGCAAGAGGCGCCGATCCATATCGATCGCCTCGCCGTTCATAATCACTTCACGCCAAGCAGCATAGGGTCCACGCGACACTTCGGTGACCATCTTGCCATTCACGGAGATGGGAGAAATGAAGATACCAGCAAACTTGCGGCCGACACTTTCGACATAGTCATCCAATCGACGGTACTGTTCCTGATCCTTCGGCAACCAGACCGACGCGCGGTCAGCATACCACGCCACTGCCCATGGCATGTCACTTAGAATAACCTCCTGTTCGGACGTCCACTGATTCAGATAAGCGATACTCGGTGGGTAATAAGGAGGCCACACAGCGCGCTGCATTTTATCTTTACTAATACCATGCTTGAGATTCTTAGGCATAGGCAAGATCAACGGAATAGCACTGATCACCGCCACGAGGACCAAGTGACCTTGAGTGACTATAGGATGATTCGTCTCAAAGCCGATGCGGTTCCAAACCACGGTCAGAAAGGCCAAGCCATACGCGGCCATGATCGGCGCAAAGAGAATGTGGAGCTGGTTCGGATCAAGAATGCCCTCAGGGATCCCATAGATCGTCATGCCCATGACGCCGAAGATCCACATGGACAAGATGCACCAGCGGAAGTGCGCAATTTCAGGGCGCTTGAAGGGGTGGAGTAAGCTCAAGAAGAAGAGCGGCGCGACCACAATCGACCCTAGCAATTTATAAATATCCTCCAATTGCTTCAAGCCATTCACGACCAGCTTCGAGAACAACCCTTGGGTGGTAAATGCCTGCTGCTCAGGATCGTAGTTGCGGAAAATCGCTGCTGCATCGCCCTCAGCGAGACCTGTCTGAAGCGAATAAAGCCCAGAGCCCAACACTTCCCCGCTGACCTGCAGGTTTCGATACCCCCAAGCGGCCACGATCACACCGAAGATCGCCATAAGTAGGATCGACATGACGCCCTTCGGACGGAAATAGAAGGCTGAGAAGAAGAGCAGTCCAAAGAAGAGCCACATCGTCAGCCAATGCGTCAGCGCCAGGAGGCCAAAGAAGCCCGCGGCCAGCGCCACCCACACAAATGGCGGCGTCTCCTCTTGCTGAGTTTCGATCGCTTTGAACACAAAGTAGAGCCCAAACGAGAAGAGAAACAGCATCAGCATCTGCGGGAGACCCGACTGAGCGAATTGCCACATAGTAGCCGAGAGCAACACGACCAGGGCACTGATCCCCGCGATCTTCGTATCGAAGATCCTCGCGATCAGCAGGTAGGAGATGAAAATCGCCAACAGAAAGAGAATGACCGAGACACCCGCAATGACCCGATCGAGGAAATACACACTGGAGCCGCTATCAGGCGCAAAGGCCCATTGCCCCTTAAACATTCCGAGAGCCACCGAGTTGAGCAGCGGATTCAGAGGCGCGTGAAACACGTCCGTAAACGCAGTCGGAGAAGCCAACCCATCCAGCTCCTCGCTCTCTCGGTGCTGGTTCACCTGCTGGATCGAAAGTGGACGTAAGAATTTCGTATTGAACGTACTCTGCCGAGAGATCTCACGAGCGATCTGGGCCTGATCAATACCTCGAGCCGAGGTCAGACCATTGAAGGCGAAGAACAGGTGATACACACCGAGACCGAGGAGTAGGAGTAGAAACAAAACGCGACGGATGATCATGCCCGAGTCGAGCTCGCCGTCTTGAGAGAAAAATTCTGCCATGGATAATTAGGTAAGAAAGGGAAATAGGCTGGTCAGTCAGTAGAACTTCGACCATCGAGTCGCGCAATCGCTCAATCTGCAGAGTCATCTTTCAGTTTCCGCTGCAAAGTCCGTCGGCTGATGCCTAGGAGTTTAGCCGCTTCCGTCCGATTATTACCCGTCTTTTCAAGCGCGCGCTCGATGAGACGCAATTCCATCGTATGCAAGTTGAAATCATCTCCTGGAGCAAGCGCAATCTGCCCACCACCTCCCACAGCCAAGGACTCGCCTTTCGCAGCCATCCTCACCTCCATCGGAAGATGCCGCAGCGTGATCTTGTTGCCATTGCACATCACCACCCCGTGCTCGATGGCCGAGCGCAATTCCCGCACATTCCCCGGCCAATCATAGGCCATCAGCGCCTGGAGCGCCTCGCTGCTGAGATCTCGCTCTGGTTTGCCATTCTCCTTGGCTACGTCCCCCAGGAACTTCTGACTCAGCGGAATGATGTCATCCCGACGATCCCGAAGCTGCGGCATCGTCAGCTTGATCGTCTTTAACCTATAATAAAGGTCCTCGCGGAAATCCCCCTTCTCCACTTGCTCCTCCAGCTTCTTGTTCGTCGCCGCCACCACTCGGACGTCGACCTTAATGTCCTGATTGCCGCCCACACGCTGAATCGTCCGCTCACCAAGCACCCGCAAGAGCTTCACCTGAGTCGACTGATCGATCTCCCCGATCTCATCGAGAAACAGCGTCCCCCCATCAGCCGCCTCAAATCGCCCGATACGTTTCTCATGCGCATTGGTGAAGGCACCTTTCTCATGACCAAACAGCTCACTCTCCAGCAACTGCGGCGACAACCCAGCGCAATGGACAATCGTCAGCTTCGCCTTCGGCCGACCGCTCAGATTGTGGATTGCATGGGCAATGAGCTCCTTACCCGTGCCATGATCACCTTCAATCAACACCGTCGCCCGTGATGGTGCCACCTGCCGGACGGTGTCAAAGATCGCCTCCATCGGCCCCGAACGCCCGACGATATTATCGAGCTGGAAATGCTTCTCCACCTGCTGCTTCAGCGAGGCGTTCTCCCGCTCCATGTCGCGACCGCGCAGCGCCCGTTTGATCACGATCTCCAGCTCATCGATATTCAACGGCTTCGTAACAAAGTGATAGGCACCTCGCTTCATCGCCTCCACGGCCACATTCACCGAACCATAGGCCGTCATCATGATCGAAATCGGCGGCTGTGGTCGCGCGGTGGCATGCTCAATCAGATCCATCCCATTCTCCGATCCCAACCGCAGATCCGTCACCATCAAATCAATCTGCTCCGACTTCAGAATCTCCTTCGCCCCGGCGATATCTGCTGCCACATACACGTCAAACTCGTCCTCCAGCGACAGCCGCAACCCATCACGAGTGTGCTTCTCGTCGTCTACGATTAAGAGCGTGCCCAATTCCATCACGAATCTACTAGCGCCAACTTGTCCCAATGGAAAGTTCTCGCTTCATCCATCTATGACCAGCTTCCACCAAGGCATCCTGCAAACCCTAGCCGTCTTGCTACTACTCTCATCTTGTGCCAGTCGGCAGCTAAACCCTAACATCGGCGCTCTAACAGCAACCTACAGCGCCTCGTTTCCGACAGAATTTGCACAAGCTGCCCAAGCCCAGTGGACCACAGGCAATGAGATCACAACGCTCATCAATGGCGACGCCTACTACCCCGCCATGTTACAGGCCATCGAGGACGCTCGCACGTCGATCACCTTCGAAACCTTTGCCTATGTCGATGGCCCGGTCACACGGAAGTTCACCCAGGCGTTAGCGAAGAAAGCGCAAGAAGGCATCCCTGTGTTGATGATCGTAGACGACGTCGGATCGCGTCACGCCGGAAAACACAATGAAGCGCTGCTTCGCAATGCTGGCGTTCACTATCATACCTACCATCCGCTCAATCCCTTCCGCCCATTCAGATACAACAACCGAACCCACCGCAAGATCCTCGTCACCGATGGCTGGCAAGCATTCACAGGAGGCGCAGGCTTCGCGCTTGCCTGGGAGGGAAACGCCCATTCTCCAGATCACTGGCGGGACACCCAATACGAAATCACCGGCCCCGCAGTCGCACAACTACAGCACGCCTTCGCAGAGAACTGGGAAGAACTCACAGGTCAGGCACTCACAGGCCCAACCTATTTCCCGACACTTTCCCCAACCGGTCCGCATCTCACTCAGTTCGTCTACGACTCACCCCGGACCCCCTCCAATCCGATTGCTCACACTTTCCTTCACGGCATCAACTCCGCTCGAGAATCACTGTTTCTTGAGCAATCCTACTTCGTACCTAACAAGACCTTTAGAAAGGCAATCGCAGCAGCAGCCCAACGCGGCGTTAAGGTCGAGATACTGATTCCCAGTGACAAGATCGACTCGCCATTCTGCCGTTACGCCTCTCAAAACTCCTGGAAAGGGCTTCTCCAAGCAGGAATCAAACTCTATCAGTACACACCCACCATGATGCATGGCAAGCTCATGATCGTCGATGGCCGCCTCAGCATCGTAGGTTCTGGAAACATGGACGGCCGATCTTTCTTCATCAATGACGAAGTGAACCTCCACGTGCTCTCTCCATCCTTCGCCCAAGAACAGCACGCCATGTTTCAACAAGACCTTAAACAAACCGAAGAGATCACCCTAACTAATCTCTCAGAAACTCTAGCCCCCCTCCCTCACCGAATACTTGCCCGGCTCATCGCCCCGCAACTCTAAAACACACGTCGTTACAAATTTCCACCAAGTAGGAAGCGAAGCTAATTCCATACCGGAGGGCGGCACTCCGTCGCCGCCGTGACTTCTCAGACTTCGCGCATTCGAATAAGGAAGGTGTTCCTCCCAGACGCTCCTGCATGAGCGATTTGCCAGGCTTCCTTAGTTCCTGCTTTCCTTATTCAGGAATTAGACCTCGCGAGACTCCCAAGGAAGTTCGACTCCATTGAAAGGCCGCTCCCAATAGTTCGGTATCTTGATACGTGGATCCTGTTTGTTGGAAAGGTCTGAGTAAAGCCGTTGGGGGATGCGCTGAACTCAGTTCTCAACGAAGAGGGAGGCAAAGGTCACTTTGTCTTCCTCTTTCCGTTCCCAGGTGAGGAGCAACATTTCTTCTTGCAGAGAGCCCTCATCTGAGATGTAGCTTAACCAGATGGTTAAATATAATAGAGCAGCCATGACTTCGATTTTCCATGCCCTGGCGGCCCCCACTCGGCGCCAGCTTGTGGAAGCCCTCGGTTCGGAAGAACGCACCGTTAGCGAACTCGCCGAGCCGCTCTCCATCTCCCTGCCCGCTGTGTCCAAACACCTCGTCGTGCTCGAGCGGGCAGGCCTTCTGAAACGCCGCCGCGAGGGCCGCAGCTTTCACCTGCGCGTTCGTCGCGAAGGCCTCCAGCCAGCGCTCCACTGGATCGAGCAGCAGCGCCAACTATGGGAAGGCAGCTTCGATAAGCTCGCCGACTACCTCGAAGAAACCAAAGATGAACGTTAGTCACCCCATGCCTGCTCCATCCGAAATCCTCGAACTCGAACGCCACTTCAACGCGGCCCCCGAACGCGTCTTCGATGCCTTTGCTAGTTGCGAAGGGATGAAAGCCTGGTTTGGTCCAGGCGAATGCCACGTCATTGATGGCGAAGTCGATTTCGAGGTGGATGGACGCTAACGACTCCGCGTGCTGACCGAAGGAGATGGCGAGGTCGAAGTCGTCGGCGTCTATCAAACCATCGAACGGCCTCGCAGCATCACCTTCATCTGGCGTTGGCAAGGAAACCCCACGTTCCAAGCCGCCGACTCCACCGTCGATCTCACCTTTGAGTCGTTAGACGGCGGAACGATGCTTCGCCTCGTCCAAGTCGGCATTCAAGAAGACGAAGCCCGCGCCAATCACGGCCACGGCTGGAATGGCGCCTTCGATAAACTAGAAACTCTGTTCCCGCAAAAACTAACACATCACACCACACCTGAGATAACCATTATGAGCGACGATTGCGCAACAGACGAAGACAAGACACCAGGCATCTTTAGCTGGAGAGAACTGGTCACCCAAGACCCTGAAGGAAGCCGCAAGTTCTACACCGAACTCTTCGGCTGGACAGAAGAGACCATGCCCATGCCTGGCGGTATGGACTACACCATATTTAAAAATGGAGACACGCCTGTAGCAGTCGTCATGAAGCCACCCGGAGAAAAGGCCGACATCCCCACGACCTGGATCAACTACGTCACCGTCGAAGACCTCGAAGCCACCGTAGCGAAAGCGCAAGATCTCGGTGATGGGCATCTCTGCATGCCCATCACCGAGATCCCCGACAAAGGCCGCTTCGCCGGCGTCGCCGACCCCCAAGGCGCCCTATCGCCTTCTGGCAGTTCCTATAGCAGAACCCGAATCACAACCAAAGGCCTGCTAGCTTAGCCCTCCATCTGCAAGAGGATCTTCCCGCTGCGCTGTTCTTGCTGGGCGTGTGCCAAGGCTTCAGTGATAGAGCTGAGTGGGTAGATGGTATCGATAGCCTGAGTGAGTTCGCCAGCAACGACCATTTCTGCTAGTTTCTGATAGGCCGCTTGGACCACTGAGCGCTCGTTCGATTCTAACCACTTGGTGACCCAGAAGCCTTCTAAGCGGAGGCGTTTGAAGATCATAGCCCCGTTAGGAACCTTAATGGCCTGCTTCGACATGGCACCGTAGGTGACTTGCACGCCCTCTTCGGCGAGCAGTGAGATTTGCCTGAGGCCACTGTCTCCGCCCACACAGTTGATTGCCAGCGCTGGATTGAGTTCGACGTTTCTAACATGTTTCTTGAGATCACTATCGTCGACGAAGACGTGATCGGCTCCAAATTCTTCCAATTCCTGAAACAGCTCTGAACGCCGTACCGTGTTGATGGTCGTGATCCCTCGCTTCTTTGCAATTTGGATCAAACAACGTCCGACATTTGAGTTGGCGGCATTCTGAATGATGCACTCTCCTTCAGCGAGAGGTCGAAAGTTCTCTAGCATGAGGAGCGCGGTGAGCGGATTAATCCCTAACATGCAGGCCTGCATCGGATCGATCTCTGTCGGCACCACAATAAGATCTTCGGCTGCCGCAACGACCTCTTCTTGCCAGAGGCCACCCCGTTTGAGAAAGATAACGCGATTGCCAGTCGAGATCATAGGAGACGTCGATTCCATCACCTCGCCACAACCTTCCATTCCTGGAGTGGCCGGCAATTCGGGTTTCACACCGTAGACACCTTGGATGTAGTTGATATCGGCCGGGTTAATCGGAGCAGCCAGGAGGCGCACTCTGACGTGACCTGGAGTGAGCGGAGGCGACGCCTGCTCGTCGAGGGAAACGACGCTCTCGGGTGCGCCGAATGATTGGAAAGTGGTGGTCCGCATTTGGAAAGGAAGGTCGATACGACCTTATAAGGCGGATTCCATGGGAACAAGGCGACGTGACGATCCGTCGAAATTTGTGAAATTGGGTGTCACCATTCGTGTCACTCGCGACAATGCTCCTTGAATGGAAGACTCCCGGAATCGCTTCGACCAGTTCGAGCCGCTGGTGCACGAGCATCATGTTCGGGTACCAGCGTTTGCCCGATCACTGGGCGTGGAGCCAGATTGGGTCGACGATGTGGCCCAAGAAGCCTTTCGGAAATGGGACCGCTTTGATCGCCGACGTGACTTTGGGAAATGGGTGCGCGGCATTGCTGCGAACATCGTCCGCAATGAACTTCGCAAACGAAACCGGCGCCAACGGCTGCTGAGCAGTGAACTGGCGGAGACGATGTTGAATTCGGAAGCGGAAGATTATAAACTCAATCCTCCCGTCAGCGTAGAAGCCGTGCAGACATGCCTTGCGAAACTGAGCCCTGACCATCGCGCTCTGATTCAGGGGCACTATCACGAGGGTCTCACCACCACCGAGCTGTCCGAACGCTTTCAGAAATCAGCAGCCAACGTCCGCCAAATGCTTGTGCGGATTCGTCGTCAGATCCGCATCTGTGTCGACCGACAACTTTCCAAGAACTAACGCAAGCGCATGAATAAGAACGAACGTTTTGAAGAACTGATGGCTCGCCTGATCGAAGGACCGTTGCCTGCGAACGACTCCGCAGAACTGGCGCAGTTGCTAGAGAAAGATCTCTCCTTGGCAGCGGAGCTACGCGAGCAGCTGGAGACCTCTGAGATGATCACCTTGTCCGAGGATGCAGATCGTGAGGGCAGCCGCTTTGCCAACTCCCTTCGACACCGTCTAGCAGAGCCAGTTAATCAACCACGCAGAAAGTTGTCACAACCAGTCGCGCCTGAGACAAGACACCGTGGAGAAACCTCATTCCTTAACCGACACTCAAGCAACCATCGACTGATCGCACTCATGAAAGCATCCTTAACTCTACACATCATCTGGGTCTGCGTCGCTGCAGGCGCTTACTATTTCGGAACTCAGCGCCCAGCAGGCCAGGCCACAGACTCGGACTCTAATCAATCGGCCTTGAGTGGCGCATCGATTCTAGGAACTCAAGGCAGAGGACAGCGCGATCCCAGTGGGAATAGCGAGGGTCTTGCCAATGGGAGTCCTGGAGCACCTGGCCAAGGAGCCTCAGCTAAGGATTTCCAAGCATTGGCCAAGGTTGCGTCTTCCTCGAATCCGGTGGAGCGCACGCGCGCTATGGCGCAGTTGTTAGAACTACTCAACTCTGAAAACGCTGCCGAGATCCTGGCGGCCATGCATTTGGCGGGCGGTGAGCAAGAGCAAATGGCCTCACTGGTCTATGCTTGGGGCGCGCTCGATGGGCCTGCCGCCCTGGCCTTTGCCGATGAGATGAAGGACCGCATGAGTGCTGAGGATCACTTCGGGTTTCGCAGCAAAGTGGTGCGAGGCTGGAGCAGTGCCGATCCAGATGCCGCCGTCGCCTATGTCGATGGGCTGGAAGATGAGAAAGAGGCAGGTGGTCTTCGTTGGAACCTCATTTCTGGACTCGCGGATGGCAACCTTGCTAGGGCGACGGATTACGTCGTGGCAAGAGGCGAAGCGAATGACCGTGGTTCGTGGAAATACACGGAGATGCTGACGGGACGCGTGTTGGATCATCAGAGCTTGCAGGAGTCTGTGAGTTGGGCAGGGGAATTGCCGGATGGCACCGTGAAAACGGCGGCGCTTTACCGTGTGGCGACCGACTTTGCCTCGGAGGATCCACAAGCGGCGGCTGAATGGGCCACGGGCCTTTCGGACACGGAGGCTGGCACCAAGGTCATCCACGAAGTGAGCGATGAATGGGCCGAGCAAGATCCCGCTGCGGCCGTGGCTTGGTTAGAAACGTTGCCTGACGGTGATGGCAAAGCGTATGGCATGTCGGCGGCGCTGACAGAATGGGTCAAGCGTGGCGACCCGCGAACAGCCAGCGAGTACCTCGCCGGCATGGAGCCATCCGAGCAGCGCGATCGCGCGGTGGGTGGCTTTGCTAGCACACTCTCGCATTCGGATCCGTCCTCTGCCGTGACCTGGGCTGAGACTATTGCCGACCCGAAGATTCGACAAGGCGCGCTCATCGAAGCCGGGCGTTCTTGGATGCGTTCGGATCCGGTGGCGGCGGCGGCGGCGACTTGGCTGCAGAGCGAAGGGTTGGATGCCAATGTGATCGAGGGCATCTCGATTACTCGCGGGAAGACCGATTGGTCAGACGCCAAAGACCGCTAGATTAATCTATCAAAGCACCATGAATGCCCGTGAGATCATTCGGTGGGTTTCTCTGGTGAAAGCCGTTCTGGTGTCAAAGTGAGCGTGATCTTGGCGCCCACCTCTGGCAAGGCCTTCGAATTGGGAACCCAGCGCTCGTCGCCCAGCATGGCCTTTCCTGCATAAGTCGCGATCGCCGCCGGATCTTCCTGTATCGAAATAAGGTCGCCCATCAAGTCGGCCGCGAACTTTCCATCGGACACTTGAGAGCCGACATAGGTCCACTGGTCGGTGCGCATCTTCTGACTCGTTTCTGAACTGACGATCAGGTCGTGTGCGGCAAACGATAGCTTCGTGCCTTTGGTATCTTTCCAAGTAAGAGTTGCCTGGAAACGAGCCAAGCCGCCTTTGGTTCTCTTGTAGCCCAGTAACTTGAAGGCGACATTCAAATCGAATGGGCGAATATTAGTCGAAAGCAAGGCTTCATGAGATTTCCCTTTCTCGGTCACTAGCAAGTATTCAAGGGGAACGGCTTCCTTGAGGTTCAATGTCGTTTCAAACGTAATCTCCTTGGACTGGCGGTGAAACTGCACATTGCCGATCTGATACCGGTTCTCGCCCAGATCCTTGATGACGGGAGATTCATCTCCTTCCCCGAACACGACAGCGGTTAGGAGCATCAGTCCAACCAGCGTTGTCAGTCGTGGTGGTGGTGGAGCCCTCATGACTTATGATCGTGTCCGTTGCTTCTGAGTCCAGCGGGTTTTGCGTGAGCAATCACCGCGAGCTCTCTCAAAGAGTTCCCAACCGCCAGTGGCCTGTATAAATCGGGATTGCTTCAACCGCTTTATATATCGTATTTAAAAAAAATGCGCCGGATCCCCTCTCTAAAGCAGCTCTGCGTGGCTTCTTCCTCTCTGCTCTTTGCTGCTTTCGGCGGCCTCACCCACGGCGAACTGATGCCTTTGCCCAACGGCGAGCTGCTGCCGGTCGAAGTGAGCCACGGGTCGGTGACGACCATCGAGGACTGGACGGCTACCGGTGCGGCGGCGGACCTGACGACCTTCGTCGCTGCCGATCGCAAGCGTCATGTAGCTTTAGCCAATGGCGCGGCGTTGACCCAGAGTTTCACCCTCACGGCGACCCGAAAGAATACCGACGGCAGCGAGCGCGTGCCGCGTGCTGGCTACTTCGGGCTGATCGCCTTGGATGTTCACGGCACGACGAGTACGGGAACGGGAGACGTGACGTTAACCTTGCGTGATACGGCGACAACAAACGTCTTGTTAGTCGATAACTGGACGACAGAAACTCCGGCTATCACGAGCCCTTGGTCCATCCACTCGTTCTCATCGGAACGCGATGTGGGACGCGGCTCGGTGCATTTGATCGATGGTGTGGATTCGAAAGAGTGGATGAGCGCGGCAGCTGCCTTGCCAGCGGAGCAGTTCATCGTGGTGGATCTCGGGTCGGACCAAACCTTTAGCGGCGTGCATCTGACCCCGCGTCAACATTGGACGGCTGGCATCATCACCGATTACGAGATTCGCGTGTCGAGTGACCCAACAGACTTTAGCGCAACGCCAGTCTCTTCCGGAACGCTTTGGAATCCTAGCAAACGCACCGTGCGAAGGATCGAGTTCGCAGCACCGGCCACCGGTCGCTATGTCCGTGTCAGCAATACCGATGACCTAGAAGAGGACAACATGGTCTACGCAGCCATCGGTGAGTTCGAGTTGGCTAATGAACCGCCTATGACGGTGGAGCGAAAGTGGCTCTATCTACCTAACGGTGTGATTGATGGACTAGATCTAACCGAAGTAGAGCTCGAAATCAAAGTGAACTCCGCCACGCCCGTCGCCCTTGGTCGGGTCGAGCTGGTGCGGCTGCATGACAACCCGGGCACTTTGCTCTTCGGCAAATCGAACGGCGTTTCTGGCCCTGACTTGCTCGCGCCCGGAGCCTATGGCTTCAAGGCGATCACCGAGCATCACCATCGCAGCATCAGCGTGACCGAAGTTGCCACCGGTGGCCCTGCGGAAACAGGCGGCCTGCAGGTAGGCGATGTGTTGATTGAGATCGGTGGCGTGCCTTTCGCTGACAACAGTGTGAACCCAGGTTGGGATTGGTTTGACCACTCGGTCGAGCAACGCCTGGGCCGGGCCGTCGAGGCCGCGTACGCTCCAGGCACGCCCGCAGGTGACCTTGGCAAAGTAACGCTCTCTGTCCTTCGACCAGGCGAAACGGCAGCGACGACTCACACAATCACCGTGCAGTTGCTATTCAATGGAGGGGTGGCCGAGATGGTGCCGGCTTCTTCCGATGCCAACTTCACCGCACTCTACACCGACGTCATCAACCACGTCGCGTCTGCACAGGAGAGCTCTGGCAAATGGCCTGGCAACCAGATGCGCACCTGGCCCGCAGCCTTGGCTTTGTTAGGCACCAACGATCCAGCGCATGCCGATGCGATCTACTCGGCAGCGAACTACTTGTTTCGCACTTATCCGTTCGCTGGTGAGAGCTACGACTTCTTCTTCTATCACGGCATGCGTGCCATGTTCGCGCTGGAATACTACCGTGCCAGTGGCGACGAGCGAGCACGGCGGTGGTTGGAGGACATGTTAGAATGGGCACCTACCGTGACCCACGTAAGTTCGCACGGGCAACTGACACTTGGCCACGGCGCGACTGGTCTTCCCTACGGAAACAAGTCACTGATGGCTGCGCAATCTCACCTTCTGGCGGCCGAGGGACTGTGCATCGCCGCAGGCATCGACGGCAACTTGTTTGAGACCTGCACGCCCTACATTCTCGATTGCTGGTCAGATACCGCAACCGGCGGCCACGGGGGCATGGGTTACAATTATAGTTACCGTGACCTCGGCGAGTTCTGGTCGCGCTCGGGCCTCACGGCGGTCGCCTTACATCATCGCAACGAGCGCTTGGCCATGCGCGACGCCTTGCTACGCATCATGGCAGATCGCCACCCCTGGATGCGCAACAGTCACGCCTATGGCGAACCCGGCGCGGCTCTCGGATTGCTCGCGTTCGCTTCAGCGCAGCCTGCCGAATTCGAACGCCTGTTCGCAGCCTGGCGCGCAAATTACCTCCTGCATTGGGAACCCGGTTATGGTCTGCATTTCACCATGCCTCATATGGGCGCGCCTCACATGGAAGGCGATCTGTTAGTGAATGCGAATTATGGCATGCTCTGGTCTTACGCCCACGGCGGTTTGCACGTGACCGGCGGCAATCCGGGGAAATGGCTTAGCCTACCCACCGATCCGTCGCGCGAGTTGGAAGTGATTGTCAACAAATCGGCGTCCGGCCTCGTAACCCTAACCTGTGCCACAGCTGGCGCCTCGATCTACGTCACCACCGATGGCACGCAGCCGACCTTGGGTGCCCTTCGCTACCGTCTACCTTTCGCGGCCAAAGCAGGGATGAAGATTCGCGCCCGCGCTTACGATGAATCGGCTGAGGCTTGGGGCCCCGAACGCGAACTCGATTGCGATGCTCTCACCACAGACATCGCCGTGATGTCTGCCACGGGTTTCGTGGACACGTCGGTCGCTAACAACCGCGCGAGTCGTGCCTTCGATGGCAAAGATGGCGTCTCGTGGATGACGAACAACTCCGAAGGTCAGCTCGATTACCCGCACGAAGTCGTGCTCGATCTCTCTCAAGCGGAGACTCTCAGCGCCCTGCGCCTCACCTTTGATCGCGACGACTCAGCGCCTAACCAAATCCATGCCTTCACCTCAGCGGATGGCACCACGTGGGCACCTGACACCACGCCCGATCAGGCATGGACGCTCGCGAGTTACGCCGACGAAGTCACGCTCAATTGGCCCAGCTCGATCAATACCCGCTACCTAAAACTGCGATTCCCAAACAGCTTTGGCGGCCTTGATAGTTACTTGAATCTGCGCGAGCTTCGCTTCCTGGGGCTCGCGCCGAGCATTAGCATCGATCCAGTCTCCGGCTTGGTCACGATCACCAAGCCCATTCCTACCGGCGAACTGCGCTACACCCGGGACGGCTCGTTGCCCTCCGCCACGTCGCCACTCTACACTGGCGGATTCACCATCGGTGCCGACGGCGGGCTCGTGCAGGCACGCCTCTTCGAAGGTGGCCAAGCTGTCGGTGCCCTGGCCATTGCGAGCGCTTCGGGAAATAACAATCGCACGAGCTACACCGCGACTGCCAGTAGCCAACAAGGTGGCGTCGCCTCGAGTGCTGTCGATGGCGATCCATCAACCATCTGGCATTCGCAGTGGAATCTCGTTCACCCTCACCATATCACACTCGACCTCGGCGCGACGAAGGAGTTCCACGGCTTCTACTACCTGCCCCGATCAGGTGGTGGCAATGGCACCATCGACGAGTTCGAAGTCTATGTCTCGGATGATGGCGAGAACTATGGCACGCCCATCATGACGGGCAGTTACACCGCGCTCGGTTACCCACGCAATGGCGACCTACGCACCGTCCGCTTCGATGCACCAGTCAATGCACGCTACTTGCGCGTGCGCTCACTCAGCGGTCAAGATGGACACACCTTCTTCAGTGTCTCTGAACTCGGCATCGTCGAACAACCGTTTCATCCACTGAGCGAACAGAACGCCCTCTCATTGCGTTACGCTGACTGGCTGCAAATCTTCGCAGCAGATACCGAGGACGGCGATGAAATTGAGGCGATGATAGAGTATTTCCTCGGCACCGATCCCAGCGTATCCGAATCTGTTTCCCCAATCAGCTCATTCCTCGTACCCGTCATGGGCGACGATGACCATACTCGCAACCACTTCGCCTTCCGCATGCAACGGGACACGCGTGCCATCGCGACGGGCCAAGGCATGGTCTCGACTGATTTGGACGATTGGCGAACCGTGGCTGAAGCCGAGGCCGAAGGCCTGATTGTCAAGATGACCGAGACCCACGACGCCGATGGCATTGTAATGTCCACTTATCGGGCAGTGGCCGATTCCAGCCAGATCGAGCGCTTGTTCTTCACGGTCGAAACCACCGTGGACAACTAGGCAAGGAAAGTGGTACGCGAGGACGGGGTCGAACCGCCGACCAACTAGATGTAAACCAGTCGCTCTACCACTGAGCTACTCGCGCATCGCGTGGGCGATGTTTGTAAATTGCGGGCTATTTGCCCGTGATGCAAGTGGGAATGTGCCCTGGTGTGGCTAAGATCCTCGGTCGCCAGAAGCAGGGAATGGCTGTATATTCACAGCCCCCCATGTGTGTCCGATTGAGTCTACTTCCCCTTATTCTGCTCGCCCTCCTGCTTGTTTCCCAAGGCGCGCCCATTCCCATCAACAACGCCAGTTTCGAGCAGCCGATACTAAATTCCGGAGATTGGACGAATGACCTTTCCGATCCAAGCCAAGGCGCGAATGCACCCGACTGGCTCGGGCAAGCTGGTAGCAACAACTCCAGGGCGTTCATTGAATACATCCCCTCGTTCTCAGCGGAAGGCACCCAACACCTGGGCATGCAACAGAACTACTATGTCTTTCAAAACACAGGCGTTCCTTGGGCCGCAAATACCATGTATGAACTCACCGTCGGGCTTGGAGACCGAGAAGATCCCATAGGAGCGCTCGCGATCATCGGTCTGACGCATTTGTCTCAGACGCCTGGGTCTACGAACACCTTGCCCTATGCCAATACGAGCGACGCCCTAGCAAATAACCCTGTGCTAGCAGCGGCGTCACTGGCAGTCGATTTCGGAGCGCAAGGAAACTTCACATTCGCCGACCACACTCTTACCTACGTCACCGGTGGTACGCCACCACCAGGGAACGTCGTCGTCTTTCTTGGCGATGAAGGGACTAGCAATCGAGCGCAATTTGATCACGTGAGATTGACAAGGACGCTACTGGTAGACCCCGAACCCACGACATTGGCTAACGTTACACCCACGGAAATTGGAGGAACCGCGGCGAATCCAGGCGCAAACGTCACGGACACCGGAGGCGATCTCCCTGAAGTGACTCTCTACTACGGCACAACCGATGGCGGAACCGATTCCATGGTGTGGACCTCGTCGACTGCCTTAGGAACTTTCGCAGGTGCCCAGACAGCGATTCTGAACAGTCTCACCCCAAACACCACTTACTTCTTCCGTACCTTTGCTAGCAACGTCGCGGGAACGGCCTGGGCACCCATGACCGACAGTTTTACCACCGGAGACTTGATCCCTGGCAATGTGGTCATCAATGAACTCCACTACAATCCCGCCGATGGCACCTCTCCGGAGGAGTTTGTAGAACTCCACAATTCTGGAGATGCGCCGATCGACATCTCCGGCTGGCGCTTGAATCGCGCCGTGGATTTCACCTTTCCGTTAGACACTCAAATTCCTGCCAGAGGCTACCTGGTCATTGCGGAAGATCTCGCAAGGTTTCAGACGGTCTTCGGCTTCGCTGCACTAGGCCCGTATCTAGGTGGCCTCAGCGGTCGCGGGGAGGACATCGAGCTTGAAGACGCTTCCGGAGTGCAGGTGGACTATGTGAACTACAGTGTCGGCTTTCCTTGGCCCACAGGATCAGATGGCGCAGGTAGTTCCATGGAGCTCATTCACCCCACCTTGGAGAATGACTTGGGAGGTTCGTGGCGTGCCGGAGGAACTCTCACATCGCCTAACACACCAACACCTGGTAATGTAAATTCGGTCTACTCCACAACCCCGCCCCCACAGATTCGCCAAGTCACGCATCTTCCTGAGCAACCCACGGCAGCCCAGGACGTGGTCATTACAGCAAAGATCACCGACCCAGACGGTTTGGGAGCAGTGACCCTGAGCTACCAGTTCTCCGATCCCGGCGCCTACATCCGGGGCACCGATGCTGCCTACGAGACGAGCTGGACAACGTTAACCATGCACGATGACGGCACCAGTGGCGATGCCATCGCGGGCGACCTTGGTTACAGTCTAACCATGCCCGCAAGCCTGCATAATCATCGGCGGCTCGTGCGCTATCGGCTTCACTTCGAGGATAGCTTGGGAAATGCCGCCTCCGCACCGTATGCCGATGATGAGAGTCCGAACTTCGCCTATTATGTGTATGACGGCGTACCTGCCTGGACCGGCGCTGATCGCCCTGGCACCACGGCGACGACCTTCCCAGCCACCTTGATGGAAACGATGCCAGTGTATCAACTCATCGCCAACGCCACGGATGTGAACAACAGCCAGTACGAGCCCGGTTCCGATGGCGTGCACATGTTTGGCACGATGATCTATGAAGGCAAGGTCTATGACCACATCACCTTCGAGAATCGAGGCGAGGCCTCTACCTATCAAAGCGGCAAGAACAAATGGCGATTCCGTTTCAACCGGACACGAGACTTTGAAGCGCGTGATCAATGGGGAAAGAAATACGAGTCGCCTTGGGATGAACTGAACTTTGATTCCTGTGCCAGCCCGTGGGCACCCGTCCACCGTGGCATGGCCGGAATCGATGAAGCGATTTCCTATCGTCTATTCGAACTAGCTGGCATGGCGAGCCCGCGTCTACATCATGTGCATTTCCGAGTCATCGATGCTGCGGCAGAAGCTCCTGCTGATCAATACGCGGGGGATCTCTGGGGCCTCTACACCGCCATTGAGCAGCCAGACGGCTCATTCCTAGATGATCGCAATCTGCCTGATGGGAACGTCTACAAGATCGAAGGCGGTGGAGGTGACAAGAAGCACCAAGGAGCGACTCAGCCCACGAACACCTCTGATTGGAACACCTTCCGTTCGGCATCAAGCAGCACTCAGGGGGAAGCCTACTGGCGGGCAAACATGAATCTGCCTGACTACTACACCTTCCGTGGCTGCAATCGAATCCTGGGAAATGTGGATGTGAGAGAAGGCTTCAATCACTATTACTATCACCATCCCAATGGGCAGTGGCAAGTGATTCCCTGGGACTTGGACATGATGTTCATCGCCGAGACGCACTGGCCAGGGGTCATTCAGCAGGAGGCGTGTTTGAACATCCCTTTGATCAACATCGAATTCAAGAATCGCAGCCGTGAACTCCTCGATCTTATCTGCTCGGATGCCAGCGACGATGGCGGCCAAATTGGCCAGCTGATCGACGAATACGCCGACATCGTGAACCCAGCAGGCCAAGACCTGACCTGGTCTGACATTGATCAATACATGTGGAACTTCCATCCCCGCACCCGGGGCACCGTTGGCAACGCATCTGGCCAGGGGAATCACAAAGGGAACTTCTTCGCCTCACCGTTCCAAGACTCTAGGTTCGGTGGCCAGTGGACTCGGACCTTGGTCTCACAAGATCACGAAGGTTCAGTCCAATATCTGCTTAACTACACGACGGACACCTACAATGGAAGCACATGGGCTCCGGGGAATGGCATGCAGAACGGCTACGGCTACGAGTTTCTCGCGCAGGAGGCCAATGATTCTAGCATCCCCTCGAAACCTACCATCACCTACACCGGATCGAGCTTCGCGACCAATGACCTGACCTTCTGCACCAGTGCCTTTGCCGATCCACAAGGGACCGGAACCTTTGCATCGATCAAATGGCGTGTGGCCGAAATCGCAAACCCCTCGACACCTGGCTACGATCCTGCCTCGCCTCGGAAATACGAGATTGAGACCGTCTGGGAGAGTTCAGAAATCACGCCGTTCGCCGCATCGTTTACCATTCCTCCAATCGAGATCCGTGAAGGCTGCACTTACCGTGTGCGTGCCCGGCACAAGGACACCAGTGGGCGTTGGAGTCACTGGTCAGACGCGATTCAGTTTGTCGCGGCAGCTCCTGATGTCGCCGTCTGGAAAGACAACCTCATGATCACGGAGCTCATGTACCATCCGGCTCTGGCAAGCGCCCCCGAAATCGCAGCAGGCTTCAATGATAGTGATTTCGAGTTCATTGAGCTTCAGAACATCAGTGCGTCCAGCACGCTTGATCTGACAGAACTGCGGTTCACCAAAGGCGTAGACTTCGATTTCGTAAATGGAACCATCACCTCATTGGCACCCGGCGAGTTTGTACTCGTCGTCAGAAATCTCGCGGCCTTCGAGTTGCGCTACAGCGCAGCCTTACCAGTCGCCGGCATCTACGCCCCTAGCAAGTTCAGCAATACGGGTGAGCAAGTCAAGCTCTCCTTTGGTGCGGGGTCAGCCATTCATGACTTCACCTACGATGACAGGTACCCCTGGCCCACGGCACCAGACGGCCTCGGCTATGCCCTGAAACTGATCAACCCAGCAAGCGCACCCAACCACTCCCTAGCCGCGAGCTGGACAGGCAGCAGCACCTTCGGAGGCACTCCAGGAGCAGAAGAACTTGCCGCCTTCGAGATCTGGCAGGCCGCAAACTTCACCGCCGCAGAATTACTAAATTTGACTGTGTCCGGACCACAAGCAGACCCAGACCACGATGGCTATCCCAACATCGTCGAATTCGGTGCCGGCGTGGATCCCAAAGTCGGCGGCGACGTCCCCGACATCGAGGCCGCCTATGCGCCAAGTGGACTCGAAGCCCAAGGCCTCATCTTAACAAGACCACGAGGCAACAGTGGCGTGATCTGGACACTTGAGCTATCTGACACCCTGGGGCAGTGGTACTTTAACGGCGATGGCTCCGAGCAAGTCTACACCCAAGATCCAATCACCCTCGACCCAAACGACGGTCAGGAAACGCTAACCTTCCGGAGCCTACCGTCGGCAATAGAGCGCGAGCGGCACTTCTTCAGACTACGTGCAACATTGCTCGAGTGAGGATTCCCTACCTAGGTAGCCCGCCGTAGGCTACCGAACTTGAATTGCTTCGCCCGCCAAGGATGTTCAGAACCAAGCGCCCGGCAGGTTAGGAACCAGGACAGTGATAGGACTGTCGCTAGGATGATCCCGAACAGCACCCACTGTTGAGCCGGGCCGATCTTCCACACCTTTTCGGTCAACATCCCTAAGGTGTTTGAGGCCATGACAAAGAGCATCATGGGGAAGACCGATTTGATACTGGTCCCAAATCGCAAGAAGAGGGGTAGTGTCAGGAGGATCATAGCACCACCAGCAACACTTCTTGCAATACGGATGCCGTAGCTAACCCAAGCCTGCTCCTGCCCAGAGTCCAACGCATGAAAGCCATGGCCCACTACGGAGAATAGGACGATCAGGAACAGCGGCCACAAGATCATGAAACGGGTTAGAGAACTCAACCGCTGCGGCATCGCGCGTATGGTTCGAAGCATGGGGAACAACTGAAACACCGCAATCAGTCCGGCAATTGGTATGAACATGTTGAGCTGTATCAGGACCATTGGCACAGTGCTCTGCAGGCTATTGGGCACGGAGAGCAAGTTTGTCCAGAACCAGGTGGCGAACAGCATCACAAGGAAGAATGTCAGGGTCTTCCCTCCGACGCGAGCCATGAAGTAGCGCAGCCCTCCGAACCTGCGCCAAGGCATCTCGCCTTTGACGCGCGGAGTGTGGGACCGTGTGATCGTAGTTGACCGGCGCACCGTATGACGCGCCACAAGGATCTCCGCCCGAAACCACCCCGCAATCGTCACAACCGCCAAGAAGACCCACACGAGGAGGTGTACTGCCGTCAGTTCATGATAGCTAGCCACTTGAAGGTGACGAGAGAATCCGGCTACAAGAAAGGAGCCACCCCAGAGCAATCCAAAGAACACGCCGGAACACTTCGCGCCGAATCCTACCACTATTGCCGATCTAGCCTGCAACCCGGTCAGAGCAAAGAAGAACAAACCAAGCATCCCCGTCTGAAGAATCACTAACGCGACAATTTGGCCAAACGAGACCTGATTTCCTCCAAGAACTTTTCCAATCAGGACGCCCACGAGCAATACAGGACAGAAGAGCACGGCAGGAAAGATCAACGCGACGAAGCGCCAGACGCTGACCAATTGCGAAGCCGTTATGGGCATTGCTAGAATCGTACGATTTGTGGTGTTGCCGCCTCGACTGAACTCGATTCCCAGGAGGAAGCCGCTTCCCCCGATCAGCCCATATAGCAGTATACCAGATTGATGCGTGATCGTGATTGCGGTTAGCAGGTGAACCAAGGCACCGAGAACGTAGACCCACGCATAACGTCGCAAGTAATCTTGAATGATGTGTTTCTGATTAGCATTCATTTCTTCAAGATAGACACGAAAAGTTCCTCCAAGGTTACCTTGATGTGGGTGCGACCTACATTGGATGTAGCTAGCATAATTACAGTGCCAAGAGAAACGGCGGTTTATAATTACCATAACTGTACAACGCAAAGTTTGTGCTTCATTGTCACATGCCCGCTGAATTAGTTCGCGAATCCGACACGGAATTGGTCGTCCAAGTTACCATCAAGAAGTCCAGCAACTTCTATGAATGTGAGAAAAACATTCGGGTGGCACTCAATGAAGGGGGGGGCTCTGGCTGCGGAAAAATGCCTCGAAGACTTTGACGCTGATGGGTCACCCATAGTGATTGAAAAGCGGAAGCTGACTACCAAGCGCACCAAGATTAGCAGGAAGTACGAAACGCCGTATGGAGTATCGACAGTCAATCGCTATGCCTACCAAGGTTCCGAGGGCGGCGCTGTCTTTTACCCAATGGAAGCAAATTCCAGGATTGTTGGGGGCTCAACTCCATCA
>CALLLI010000352.1 GCA_938082635.1 uncultured Verrucomicrobiales bacterium | reverse complement strand
CCTTCGGCGTGTTCCGCTTCTTTCTCCAAGTAGCTTAGCGGAATGAGCAGGGGAAAGTAGGCGTTTTCATGGCCGGTGTCTTTAAACATCCGGTCCATTTGCTGCTGGATACGTTCCCACATGCCGTAGCCCCAAGGTTTGATGACCATGCACCCGCGGACTTCTGAATTCTCGGCGAGATCCGCAGCGCGGACGACTTGTTGATACCATTGAGGAAAGTCCTCTTCGCGGGTGGGACTGATCGCGGTCTTGTTCTGCTTGGCCATGCTAGCTGGCTAGCACGTTTCGAGAAAACCGCGATAGAAATTCACGCCTTCTTCGAGTGATTCGATGCTGATCCATTCGTCTTCGGTATGGGCTTGATCGATCGAGCCCGGGCCCGCTGCGACCGCAGGAATCCCGACGGCTGCCAAGTGTGCCGCATCACAGAACCACGGAGCGCCTACTTTCTTGCCACTTCCTGCGGCGGCGAGCGCATTGACCATGGGATGGTCGGGGTCGGTGTTCAATGGCAGGCATTCGAGACTGACCTTGATCTCGATGTCATCGGGCACGTGGTCGCGGAGCAAGCCTAACAGACCTCTTTCGGTGAGTTCAGGTGTGAGGCGGAAGTCTAAATTGGCCGTGGCGTGATCAGGGACGATGTTAGGCTGAATGCCTCCGCTTATCTGACCGATGTTCATGGTCGAGCGACCGAGCACATCATGAGTGAAGGTGTCTAAGATGGGTTGGAATGTTCGGTCCAAATGATCCAAGACGCGCGCGAGTTTTAAAATAGCATTGTCCCCAAGCTCCGGCCGCGAACCGTGCGCGGACTTTCCCGTCGCGATGAGTTGGGCCCAGGTGGTGCCTTTGTGTGTGTAGACGACGTCCATCTCGGTCGGCTCGCCGATGACCGCGAAGTCGTAATCGGGGTGGTGTTCGGCAAAGTGTCGCGAGCCGGGCTGGCTATTCTCCTCTCCCATGAACCCGACGAAGGTGACTTCCACGGGAAGTTTCGCGATGCCCTCGGGACCAAGTTCCTTCAGAGCCCACAGCATGGCGGCCATGGTGCCCTTGGTGTCGGCAGCGCCGCGTCCGTAGAGTTTTCCGTCGCGGATCTCCGCAGCGAAGGGATCGATCGTCATTCCCTGGATAGAGACGGTGTCGATGTGTGGTCCGAGTAACACCTTGGGTTTGCCCGGGTTATCTACAGGGAAATGGGCGATCACGTTGGGTCGATCCGGCTCGATTTCTTCGAGAATGACCTCTGCTCTCAAATCTTGGAGAAATTCGGCAAGAAAGTTGGCACATTTGCCCTCCCTTAGGTAAGCTTGCGAAGCTGAATCGAGCGCGAAAGGATTAACGCTTGGGATTCTCACCAGCGCCTGGAGCAGCTCGACGACCGAGTTCGGTTTAGCCATGAAGACAGCGTCCGCGAGAAGCCGCCTCTGGCAACTTAGGACTAGTATAAAAAGAAACCGTTGACAACGAAGTCGGCGGAACGCTACATCAGCGGGCTTTCCAGCCCCAATCAAAGACCCAACCAAATTTTTAGGAATGAGTGACGACACACCAAAGCCGCCGAAGCCACCAACACCTCCCAGCACAGATAAGACCACCACGGTCCCTCTGAAGAAGGAGACGGTGAGGATCACGCTCAAAGCCAAGCCTGATGGCGCGCCACCAGCGCCTGGTGGAGCCAAGCCGCCTGCAGCGCCAAAGCCGCCGACAGCATCTGCGCCGAAGCCACCGTCAGCTCCGAAGGCGCCAGCCGTCAAAGCTCCCGGCGTTCCAAAAGCTCCCGGCGTTCCAAAAGCTCCTGGTGCTCCATCCATCAAAGCTCCTGGTGCTCCATCCGCGAAGAAGGCGGCACCTGTGGCCAAAGGTCCAGCGAAGAAAGTGGCCCCTGGCAAGACGGCACCTCTGCCCAAGGCCACGGTTAAGCTTCAAGCAGCACCTTCTCTTCCTAAGGCCCCCACGCTTAGCGGGGTGACTGCCAGTTCCGTCATTGATGATGACGATGATGGTGGTCTCATCACGCCAATCGCTATCTTGGCGTTCATTGTCTGCCTCGTGCTACTCGCCATCGAGTTGATGACCTTCCTCCAAGCCTAGAAAACCACCCAACTTTCAAAAGACTATGCTCCAAGCACTACTCGTATTTGCTCTCGCCGTCGTCGTTCTCGTTCTCGAGTTGATGTCGAAAGGCGTGATTTAGTCCGGACTGGCGAACTCCGCCTAGCCTACATTTCGATTTGCATCGTCAGCCATGCCCGCCATTAGGTAGGCATGGCTGATTCTATTGTAACCATCACCGGAGATAATTTTGATGCGGAGGTCACCCAGTCTTCCGTGCCTGTCCTCTTGGACTTCTGGGCTCCCTGGTGTGGTCCTTGCCAACAGCTCAACCCAGTGGTTGAAGCCCTTGCGGCGGAGCTCGGTGACACGGCTAAGATTTGCAAAGTGAACGTCGATGATAACCGTGATCTCGCGGTGAAACTCTCCGTTCGCGCGATGCCTACGCTGATCTTCTTCAGTGGTGGAGAAGAGAAGGAGCGCGTCACTGGCGGGCTCAATCAGGAAGGGATGGCTTCCAAGCTGAAGGCCCTCGTTTAGTCTTAAGGTCTGTCGGCATCCTGCCGCATCTTAGCCAGAATAATATCAGCAGTCCGATAGAGTTCGGGGTTTGCGGACCATTGGAGCGCTTGCGCCCGAAGGTGTGTCAAATTGCTTAACATCTGGTGCATGGTCTCTGCCAGTTCCTCTGGCGGACAGGCTTCGCTTAGGAGTGTTCCGCCTGCCTCGGCCACATGAGGCGCGTATCCGCAGCATGTCGTGCAGGTGACGGGAAGACCGTAGCTAAGCGCCTCTGTCAGCACCATGCCGGCAGTTTCGCGCTTTGACGGATGCACCAGTAGGTCTGCTGCCAGCATCCAGGCTGGCAAGTCAGTGCGAGCGCCGAGCGCGTGGACTCGGGCAGAGACGTTTAGTGCTTCAGCTTGTCGTTGTATCGGGGCAAAGGCGTCTGTGCCGCACACAGCAAGATGAATTGATTCGTCGATTAATGATAGTGCGTCGATAATTCGATCGAGCCGCTTGAGACGATAATTTGAACCGACGAACAGCAGGACCTTGTCCGTGTCTCTAACTCCGATCTCTTGCAGGAGGCGAGTACGAACGGCATCGCGTGTCTCCGCGAAAGTGTCGGGTTTGCGGAGCCAAGGAGGTAGCAACGTGAAACGGGTTCCGTTGAGTTGGTAGTGATGCTGATAGTCTTCAATCTCCTTCTTGGCGAGAAAGAGGATGTGCGTGTGTGCGTCAGTGCCGAAGACGGCGCGCTCGTTGTGAAGCTGGGATCGGTAGCGCGGGAGAAATTTGGCCAACGGGGACTTGCCGCTTCTGATGAATCGTTCGGCAAGGCAAGCGTCACCACAGAAATGAAAGGGCGCTCCGGGCACCCGGTGAAAGCCGATACTCGTGTCGAAATCGGCGAGTTGTTTCTGACAAGCTTGTGTAAAGCGTTGTGCCTTTCCGTGGTTTGTTAGGCCTCCGGTCTGGAGTTCGATCACAGGAATGGTGGCTGGCTTCGCGCCGTCCCAGGTCGAGACCATCAGCGTGGGGGAGTAGCCTGCCGCTTGCGCTGTCTCGGCAAGACGCAGGGCGTCTCGCTGGAGACCACCGAATGGAAAGTAGTGCTGAAGGAAGATGGCGAATTTCATGCCTGTGCGTAACGGAAGGCGGAGAGTGCCTCTGGGGTGTCTCGCCAGTTTTTCAGGAAGCGCTTACGATCCCTAGCTGCGTGACGTTGGTAGCTCCAGCTTGTTCGATGAAAGCAGAAGCTATCTAAGTCGATCAATGTCAGTGTATCGTCCATTGCCACGATGAAGTTGCTCGCTTTCATGTCGCCGTGGGTTGCCTGCAAGAGTTGGAGCTCTTCTCTAAGAGAGGCATACGCATGGGCCATGCTCTCCGGATTTGGGCTCTCATGAAGAGAAATCCCGTCCACTTCTTCCATGAGCAAATAGGCCTCTCTCAGGAAATTGCCATCATAGATGCTGTAGCAAGCCAGCGGGCGTGGCGTAGACACGCCAAACGATCGTAGCGCATGACCATGGCTCCAACTCCGCAGGGCACGTGGCATTGAGCAAGCATGCCTCAATCGGTAGCCAAGTCCCTTGGGATTGTAGCGTTTCAAAACGAATGGGGCTCCCTCATGGATTAATCTAACGACGGTGCAGGTGTTCCCATCTTTCAGAAGTGGCTGGCCGTCAAAGAAGGAGTTGGGTCGCTCGCGAAGCTTTTTTGCTAGAGTGGGCGAGAGATCGCGGCATGCTAACCAGCTGTGTCCTTTGTTGTGCTCATAGATAAACTCGGTGCAGGTGCGGTAGGTCTTTTTTATGTATCGGCGTAAGCGCGTGTTCGCTGCTTTTCTGGTCGCCTTTGCTAATGAATTTCTGATCGATGGGCTGTCGTCGATGGCTGAACTAGCTTCGAAATAGCTCGATAATGCCTGGCCCATCAGGCTGCGATTCTGCAACGGAATGGTCGCGCACAAGATGGCAAGATTCCGTAGGCGCTCATTCTCGCTTAGTGAGCTGTTGGAGGATTGGAATGTTCCTGGATCTAACATCGTGACGCCATCTTTGGTCACTAGGTAGTTGCCTAGATGGTTGTCTGTTTGATAGAAGCCTGCGTCGTGCTGTGCCGCTACGAGTCGAAAGAGCTCGCGTAAGGTATCGGCCTCGACGCGCGTGTGGAGAGTTTCTCCATCGAGAAGGAATGCGAACGCCACCCCCACACGGCCATCTGCATGGCGAGCCTTGAACAGAGGCTTCGCTACCTTCAGGCGTGCATTGGCCAGCTTTTTTGCCATGCTCCATTCTCGCTCGGCATCGCGGGTTTGTTTCGGATGCACGTCGTAGGCCTTGAATAGAACGGCCCCGTTTGCCTCTTGAGCTTTCCAAACGGCCCGTTTCCCTGGCAGGAATCGCAAACGGTCCACTAATGACAACGTGACGGTGCTTCCCGGCTCGAACTCGTTGGCCGCAGCCTCTTCCACCACCCACGTAGAGTCTTGGTGATTCGTGTTCACTGCCGCTGTCGATCCGTTAGGTTCAGAACGTGCCACCCGCCCAGCCTGAGGATTTGCTCAAAGATGTCAACTGGCAGGTCACTTCAATACTTGATTCCATCTCGCTGGGGCGCTTTGCTCGGGACGCGCCCCGCCATGGAGACCGACCCTGAAATCAACTCGTCGCCCCAACAACGACTTCACATCGTGGGTTGCCCGCGTAGCGGAACGACTCTCCTGGCTGAGCTCATGGCGGTGTGTTTTCAGAATGATGGCTTCTGTGAACACGAGATGAGCATCTTCACGCCGGCTCCGTCGGACGCTCAGTCTTACTTCAGCAAGAAGCCGACGGATATCCGTTATATCATGAAGCTCCTTCTGGGAGATCCTAACTTGATTGTTATGTGTCTTTACCGTGATCCTAGGGCGGTTGTGTCTAGCATTCATAAATCCAAGCAAGGCATGTACTTCTGCAACTACTTGGAATGGAAGAGTTGCCAGGTCGCTGCTGAAGCTCTCCAAGATCACGATCGCTTCCTTCTCGTCTCCTACGAGGACCTCACTGCCGCGCCAGATGAGGTCCAAGCGCGGATCGTTCAGCGTTTCCCGATGCTGGAGAAGAAGCATGACTTTACTGGGTATGAGAAGATCGCCAATCCCTCAGAGAAATCTAAGAATGCCCTCGGTGGCGTGCGGCCCATCGATACGAAACGGCAGCAAGGCTGGCGTGAACATCTGCCGCGTGTGAAGGCCGAGATTGAGAAATACCCGGAGTTCGCTCGGGATATCATCGCTTGGGGCTACGAGAAAGATGATGGCTGGAGGAAAGTGCTAGAAGGTATCGAGAGTAAAGAGTTTCCCTGTCGCTCCGCTGGAGGTGGCTTCTCCTTCAAGAAATTTGAGACCAAGATTCGCAAGCATTTCCAAATGCGGGCTTACCTTGGGCGTGTTCGAGGCTAGCTGATGGGCGATCAAGATCCCATCCTAGAAGAACCTGTCGAAGGGTCTCAGAAGTTGTTTATTATCTTCGGCGGCATTGCCTCGGGGATCGTCATGCCTCCTTTCGAATTCTATCAATCTTCGAAGATTCTCGATCATAATCGGATCTTTGTTAGGGATTTTAAACAATCTTGGTACCATGCCGGTCTTCCCGGTATTTCTAAAGATCTTGAGGGAACCCGTCGATGTCTCACGGAGATTATCGAGCGCTATGCGCCGGACGAAACGGTCATGGTGGGCAATTCCATGGGAGGCTTCGCAGCGATCCTCTTTGCTTCGTTGATTGGCGATTCGCGTGCTGTCGCCTTTGCGCCCCAAACGTTCATTGGTCCTCGGCTTCGCTGGAAACACCGCGACCGGCGATGGAAGGGCCTGATCTATCGCACCTACATGCGAACGCTTTTCTCAGAACGCCACTTCGACCTTGCGGCGCTACCCGAGAATGGCCATTGGCGTGCGGATGTCCACTATGCGTCCACGCATGTGCTTGATCGCATTCATGGGCAAAACCTCGCTAATCGAGATCACATCACGCTTCATGAACACCCCGAAGGGGGGCACAAACTGGTCAAGCATCTCCGCGATACGGGCCAGCTACCGAAGATTCTTCTTGGGAAGTCTTAGGCAGCCAGGGTGCTCGATTTCCACATGAAGAACAGTAAGACTAGCAGGACGACGGTGCCGATGGCTCCGGCGATCATTCCAAAGATGCAGCGACCCAAGCCGTGCCTTGGCTGAGCCCTTGGGGAATCGGTGGTGGCGTGTCGCTGTCGCTCATTGCGGGCCAAGCCTACCCAGAGCTACTAGGAGTGTCGACCTCTTTGTGAGGGTTTTGGAGTGAGATGTGTTATTCCTAAGCGGGCGTTGATGGCAATAGGCGTGCCCGAGCCAAGGCGCTGGCCGCAGCCGATGGGGGCGGCCACGACCAGCAGTTCGGGAGAGAGAATGGGGTGTGGTTCAAAGAGGGGGCGTCTGGGGCTCGGATTTGTTCCCGATGATCTTTGTAAGTGGCCACGAAGACGGCTTGCGTGGGATATGTTCAAAGAAGTTGATCACATTGCCATTGTCGTAAGGGATACAGAAACTGCTCTGACATTTTATTGCGATCAGATGAAGTTGCCGCTGCTCTACAGTGAGGTGCTCGATGGGCCGGTGGTGCGTTTGACGCACCTCGATATGGGGAATGTTAGTCTGCAGTTAGTGGAGCCGCTATCGACCGAGCACCCGCTTTCAAAACATCTTGAGGAGCATGGTGAGGGTTTTCATCATGTGTGTTGGAAAGTGGACGATATCGATGACGCCATGACTGGACTAGCGGATCACGATCTTGTGCCTCGCCTCAATGAACCTCATCCCGCGCCTAACGGTGGGCGTGCCGCTTTTATTGAGCAGTCGCAAACACGTGGCGTGTTGTGGGAGATGACTGGTGGTTAGGCGCGTTACAATGGGATGGGCGATTTAGAATCGCGGCGAGAGGTGTGGGCGTGTAGCTGATACCAAGGAATCTTCGATTTCCTGTTGTCGCGACGTTCTCGCTATTGGTTCTTTCTAGCTGCTTTCTTTCCAGGCCGCTGCATGAGAAGACGGTTAACCTTGTTGTTAGTCACCTTCCAAATCAGGGGCTGCGAGTGGAGTCTGTGAATGGATGGATTGAGGTGATGCAAGAATCAGATGCGGTCGAGGGAGGCAAATTTCACGGTAGAAATCTTCCGCAGGTGCAGATCACTGGGACGATTCGAGCGCTGACACCAGAGCGCTTGGAGGCGACAACCCTAGAGGCGGTGCGCGATGGGAGTGGAGAGCTTCGAATCAGGCCAGTATGGCCTGGCGATAAGCGGCGTTCGAGGGAGGGCTGTGCAATCCAGTGGCTCATTGACCGGTGGATGGACTAGGGAAACCGATTGGAGCAATCGGCGCAAAGTGCTGCAGTGTCGTTTGGTGCGGATGTTGATAGGCGCTTCTTCCGTGTGGTGACGGGCGATAGTATCATTCCTACAAATTCGATCAAGTTGCCTACTCCTGGAACCACGCTAACCGCGCCGCTTCAGCCTGATGGGCGGAGAGATACAGATGTAATGGTCTCGTGGGACTTAGGCGGCGAGGTGCCTGTGAGGTGGTGGGTGTACGGTGAATCAGAACCCGAAGTTATAGAAACGCGCTTCTATAATAGTGGCTCACTCACATTGGGAACTCGGTCAGGAATCATTAGCGGCATTCCGTTCGATGGGTCCAATGTGACGATTCGTCTCTGGTGGGAGGCCGCCTCTGGAGGGTGGACTGAGAGCAGTGTCATCCACGGTACGGAAGCGTTGGCTCAGATCACGTCGCCAGCGGCAGGGACGAGGCTTTCAAATTCTGGAGTCTTTGCCTTGGCGCCCAACGGGCTGAATGTTGCTGTTTGGTGGGTCTTATGTGGGGTCCACCATCGGTGGCAAGGAGTATTCCAATGCAGGTCGCAATGCGACGGATCCGGGAGATCCTGTCTTGTCCTACCGCAATGTTCCAAGTGACAATAGTAATGTTTATATTAGTCTATTTTGGCAGCTATCAGAGCCTGGCGCTGAATTTGAGAGCCGTGACTATCAGTAATTGTCTCCTGAAGCCCCGACTAGTCCTTAGGTGGCGCGAATAGTGGGGCCGCCGATTTGCTCGGCTTTTCTGTTGCCAAGTGGAATCGAGTTTCTATGCTGAACGCCCTCGTTTTCCGGCCATGGAAAGCGTGGATTCCTGACAGCATCTGCAATGTCCGTCTTCCACCCAGAAAGCACTACTTTTCCGCTTGTGAAATTTTTCACAAGCGCGTAGGAGTCCTTTGACCATGCCCAACTTCTTTCCGCGCTGGACAAATTTGTTGCCCATTCAGATCGGCATCGCGCTGATTATGATGGGGTCTGCCGTGACGGCAGGTCTTTGGTATTACTTCACTCCGAAGTATACGCGTGTCGGTTACCAGCCCGCTCAGCCCGTTCCTTTCAGCCACAAGATTCACGTGGAGCAGCACGGGATGGATTGCCGCTACTGCCATAGTTTCGTCGAGAAATCAGGGCATTCGAATTTGCCTTCAACGGCGACCTGCATGAACTGCCACAGTCACATTAAGAAGGATAGCCCTAAACTGGCTCCTGTGCGTGAGAGCTGGAAGGCAGGCGAGCCGATCGAGTGGGTGAACGTCCACGAAGTGCCTGATTACGCTTATTTTAACCACTCCGTGCACGTGAATCGCGGGGTGAGCTGTGTGAAGTGTCACGGCCGTGTGGACCAGATGGACGTGGTCTACCAAGATCAGCCGCAGAGCATGAGTTGGTGTCTCGACTGCCACAAGGCGCCTGAGAAGAATCTTCGTCCTGTGGATGAGCTGCTGAATTTCGATTGGAAAGCTTCTGATGAGAATCGCGTAGAGTTCTACGGCGAGATCATGGAGAAGAATGGGAAGACGGTTGACCAGCTGATTTCGGTCATCGAGTCGGACCAAAAATTGCGCCCGATGGAGAATCGGGGTGAGCTGGGCACCGAGGATCTCGTTCGCCTGTCTGAACAAGTCTTTGGCAAGGGTGAAATGACCCAAGAAGAGGTTGGGCTGCAGCTGAAAGAGGCCTGGAATGTAAACCCACCGCTGAGCTGTTCAGCCTGTCATCGCTAACGTTTTTAGGCTGATCTGATCCACGAATGAAACGCATCATCCATCATCCAGAGCCCGCGAAAGGCGAGAAGCGTCGTTGGCGTAGCCTAGGCGAGTTGGAAGACACGCCGAAATTCCGCGAGTGGCTCGGTCGTGAGTTTCCTGCTGGAGCTTCGGAAGTCGAAGAGACGGAGTCGTCGCGTAGAAATTTCATGAAGCTGATGGGTGCCTCGACGGCGCTTGCTGGCTTTGGGGTGGCGGGCTGCCGTCGTCCTGAGAAGTATTTGGTGCCTTACACGAAGGCGGTGGAGTGGGTGATTCCTGGTAAGAATTTATTCTACGCGACGGCCATGCCTCATCTCGGTGGGTGCACGCCTGTTGTGGCGACATCTTTTGAGGGGCGTCCGATTGCTCTGAAGGGAAACGCGCTCCATCCGGTCAATCAGATCGAGGTGGATGGAGAAACCAAGAGCAGCCCGGGTGCGAATCACTTCGTTCCGGCTGCGGTGTTGAATCTCTATGATCCGGATCGTTCTCGAGAGGTTCTTGCCAAGGGGCAAGTTTCTACAAAAGAGGCGTTACATGCTGGTCTAGAAACGCTGCGCACAGATTTGGCGGCTGCTCAGGGTAAGGGCTTAGCGCTGTTGGTGGGTGAAGGTGTTTCGCCAACGCGTGATCGCTTGCTTAGCGAGATTTCAGTGAAGTTTCCTCAGGCGAAGTTGTTCCGCTATGAGGCTTTCAATAACGACAAGGTGCGCGCCGGGGTGAGGGCGGCCTTTGGGCGTGATGATCTTTCCTTATTGCCTCGCCTTGAGCAGGCGACGCGGGTGCTGTCCTTGGATTCAAATTTCTTGGGGCTCGATTCAGTTGGTAATGTTGCTCTTGGGTTCTCTTCTAGTCGCCGGGCGGATCGCTTGGCGAATGGTGAGTGGCAACAGCGCACCTCGGACGAGATGAATCGTCTTTATGTGGTGGAGCCAGCCTTTACTGTGACGGGCAGCGTGGCCGATCACCGTTTGCGTGTGGCTGCGAGTCAGGTAGTGCGTGTGGCTGCAGCTGTTGCTCAGCAACTTGGTGTCGCTGGTGTCACTGCTGAGGTCGATGAGCGTATCGCTGCCTGGGTCAAGCCTGCCGTGGATGATTTGTTGGCAGCGGCTGGCAAATCAATCGTTCTAGCAGGCCCACAACAGCCTGCCGAAGTTCATGCTTTGGTTGCCGCGATCAATGAGAAGCTCGGCGCGTATGGTAAAACCATCTCGGTGGTGCAATCAAACGAGCGTACCTTTGGTGGTCTGGCGGATTTGCGTGAGGCAGTGGAGTCTGGTGCTGTCACGACCGTGATCAGCACGACGCCTGCCGATCCTGTTTACGATGCGCCTAACGACTATGCTTGGGAAAAGATCGTCGAGAAGACGACTTACATTCAGTTAGGTTTCAATCGCAATCATACGGCAGTTTTGGCGGACTGGCATGTGCCAGGTACACATTTCCTTGAGGAGTGGGGTGATGCGCGTGCGGCTGATGGAACTTACTCGGTGATTCAGCCGATGGTGAATCCGTTGGTTGGTGGTGTTTCTGAGGTGAACTTGTTTCTCAAGCTTCTCCAAGAGGCTCCCCTGACAGAAGAGGCTGCTCCTGTTTCTGAGGATGTCATTGCGGGAGCAATGGAGGTGACTCCTGGCGCTGATTACGAGGCGGTCAGGGATACCTTCCTGAACACGCTCACTATTTCTGGTGATAAAGAGACTGCATGGAATCACGCGTTGCGCGATGGATTCTTGGCCAGCTCAGCCTACCCGGCCGTGACCGTCAGTGGCGCCAAAGCGACTTCCCCTGATGTTGTTGCCGGTCCTTCTGGGATCGACGCGCTTGAGGTTCGTTTCGTGCCTGATAATCGAGTTTACGATGGCCGCTACATCAACAATGGCTGGCTGCAGGAAGCACCTGATCCTATCACAAAGCTGACTTGGGATAATGCCGCACTCATGAGCGTGAAGACGTTCAATGAGCTGGGTTTGAAAGAGGATGGCCAGCGTGTGAAGCTGGCTTTCAATGGCCGTGAAGGTTTCTTTCCGGTGCTGCAAGCTCCTGGTCACGCCGATAATTGTGTCACCTTGTCAGTGGGTTACGGTCAGCAAGTGTGTGGTCGTGTGGGTTACGGAACGGGTTTCGATGCCTTCCGCATGCGCACTTCCGTGTCACCCTACGTGGCAAGCGGGGCGACGTTGGAAATTCTGACGTCTGATGAAGAGGTGAGGCCTGGCTTGCCGCTCGCTAATCATGCTCCCAAAGATGGCAAGGTGGTGATAGAGAAGTGGTCAGAGCTTGCTCTGACGCAAGAGCACAACAGCATGGAAGGTCGCGGACTGGTCCGTGATGGTGGTCTTGAGGCCTACCGCAAGGAGCCAGAGTTTGCTCAGACCATCGGGATGGATTCGCACATCCCACCAAATCAGCACATCTATAAGCCTCAGGGTCGCTCGAGCACGGGTTCAGTGCCGTTCAACGAGCTCGATCCGAATCACCAGTGGGCGATGACGATCGACCTCAATACCTGCCTGGGCTGCACGTCCTGTCAGGTGGCTTGTCAGGCCGAGAATAATATCCCGATTGTGGGTAAGGATCAGGTCTTGCGTGGTCGTGAAATGGCCTGGATCCGGATGGATCGTTACTTCACCGATCCAACTATCGTGATGGAGTCTGATCCGACGAATCATCAACACTCTGATACCGAGAGCCGTGGTGTGGAGATTCTCAATGAGGATGCGTTAGAGATCTTGCCGCAGCCAGTTGCTTGTCAGCAATGTGAGGCTGCTCCTTGCGAGGCCGTTTGTCCGGTCAATGCGACGGTCCACAGCGATGATGGTCTCAACGTGATGGCCTACAATCGTTGTATCGGCACCCGTTACTGCGCGAACAACTGCCCTTACAAAGCGCGGCGTTTCAATTTCTTTGACTACAACAAGCGCAACCCGCTCGTCACGAAGAAGGTTCCTGGCTTGGAGTTCAATAACCTTTATGCGGGTCCCTTCGGTGAGACGCATGATGGGGGCATTGGCGACTTGCAGAAGAATCCGAATGTCACTGTTCGCATGCGTGGAGTGATGGAGAAGTGCACCTACTGTGTGCAGCGCCTCCAGGCTGCCAAGATTGCCAAGAAGGTGGAAGCTCGAGATTCTGATAAGATTAAAGTAGCTGCGAATGCGGTGAAGACGGCTTGTCAGGAGGCTTGCCCGGTCGAGGCCATTCAGTTTGGCAATCTCAATAACGATGAGGACACCGTGAATCGCTTTAAGGAATCTCCTCGCAGCTACGATCTTTTGAAGTATGTGAACACCCGGCCGCGTACGTCTTATCTCGCGCGGATTAAGAACCCGAATTTAAAGATGCCAGGCGGCGTAGAAGTCGGCACGACATCCAAGCACATTCATTGATCCTGGATCGCTGAGAACCTAGTATGGCTAACGGAACAACAACCGCTGAGAGTACGGCCTCCGCTCCTATGGAGCGTGAGAAGCTTGTGCTAAACAAGCGCTCCTATAACTGGATCACTGAGCGGATCTGTGGGGTCGTTGAAGAGCCTCAGCCGCTTCTTTGGTGGCTCATGTTTATTCCTGCGGCGCTTATTGCGACGCTCGTGCCTATTGGTTTGATTATCCTCATTTCCACCGGTGTGGGTGTGTGGGGAAACAACCACCCTGTCGGTTGGGGTTGGGCCATTACGAATTTCGTCTTTTGGATTGGTATCGGACACGCGGGAACCCTGATTTCTGCGATTCTCTTCCTCACAAGACAGAAATGGCGGACCTCGATCAACCGAGCGGCCGAGGCCATGACCCTGTTTGCGGTGATGTGCGCCGGTATCTTTCCGGCGGTGCACGTGGGTCGTATCTGGATGGTGTGGTTCCTAGCGCCAGTTCCAAACGCGAACGGCATTTGGCAGAACTTTAAATCGGCGTTGTTGTGGGACGTTTTTGCGGTCTCCACCTACTTCACGGTGTCTGTGATCTTCTGGTATCTCGGTCTTGTCCCTGACCTCGCGACTCTTCGTGATCGTGCGACGAACAAGATTAAGCAGTTTTGCTACGGTATCTTTGCTCTTGGGTGGCGCGGAAGTAACCGTCACTGGAATCACTACGAGATGGCCTACCTTTTGTTGGCTGCTCTTTCGACGCCGCTCGTGCTTTCTGTGCACTCGATCGTCTCCTTTGACTTCGCCACATCGACCGTGCCTGGCTGGCACACCACGATCTTCCCGCCTTACTTTGTGGCTGGTGCGATCTTCGGTGGATTCGCTATGGTATTGACCCTGATGATTCCGGCTCGCCGGATCTACAACTTGTATGATCTGATCACGCCGAAGCACATTGATAACATGGCGAAGATCATCTGCTTTACCGGAACGATCGTTGGTTATGCTTACCTCATGGAGCTGTTCATCGCCTGGTATGGCGGGAATAAGTATGAGATCGCTGCTTTCGAGAATCGGATGTTCAGCGGCTACTATTACTGGGCCTACTGGGTGATGATGTTCTGTAACGTGATCGCTCCCCAGGTCTTTTGGTTCAAGCGGGCTCGATACAACATCGTGGTGGTCATGGTCGTCTGCATGTTTGTGAACATCGGCATGTGGTTCGAGCGCTTCGTGATCTTTGTCACTTCCATTGCTCAAGACTGGATGCCAGGTGCTTGGGACATGTATCACCCAACTTGGGTTGAACAGATCACCTTCTTGGGAACGTTCGGAATGTTCCTCGCTCTCTTTTTACTCTTCATTCGTTTTTTTCCTGTCATTGCCATGTCGGAGGTGAAGGGCATTCTGCCGCAGTCAGATCCTCACTATAATGAGCCCGACCCTGACGGGGCTGGATCTCAACCGGAGGAAGCGAAAGCCTGACCACTTTCCAAGCGACCATGATATACGGTTATCTTTGTGAGTTTCCCTCGACAGCGGCCCTTTATTCGGCTGCAGAGAAAGTTCGTGATGCGGGCTTTCGTAAGTGGGATGTGCATTCGCCATTCCCGATCCACGGGATGAATGAAGCGATGGGCTTGAAGCGCTCCATTCTGCCTTGGTTCGTCTTCTTTGGTGGTGCCACTGGTACCTTGACCGGCTTCACTCTCCAGTATTTCACCCAGGTCGCTCTTTACCCGACGATCGTTCAAGCCAAGCCGACAAACATTTACACTATTCCGGCGTTCTTCCCTGTGATCTTCGAGCTGACTATTCTGTTCGCGGCGTTCACGACGCTCTTCGGCTGTCTTGCTCTGATGGGATTACCTCGCTTGAATCACCCACTTTTCACCTCGCGGAACTTCAAGAAGTTCTCAGACGACGGTTTCTTCCTTACGGTAGAGCGTCGAGACGAGAAGTTTGACCGCGAGAAGACACGTGTCTTCCTCGAGGAGCTCGGCGCAACTAACATTGAACTGGTCGAAGAGCAAGGCCCTGCCTAACCCCACGATGAGATATTTCATTCTAGGCTACCTTCTCCTCATTGCTCTCGTCGTCAGCGTCGCTGGCTTTCGGGGTTCTAAAACAGCGCGGTCGCCGATCCAGATCTTCAATGACATGGACATGCAGGGCAAGTCGAATGCGCAGTCCACGAGTGACTTCTTCGGCAACGGCCAAGCGGCTCAACTGCCTGTGGCTGGAACGATCCCCATGGGATGGGAAGTGCCGGCTGTGGCTGCATCTGCTGGCGGTAAGGCCAACCTCGATGGTTATGCTTTCGCGAATGACTACCTGAACACGGGTAAGATTGGTGAATATTACGGGCATGGTATGCCGGAAGAGATCACGGTGGATGCCGGCTTTTTAGAGCAAGGCCAAGAGAAGTTCGGAATCTACTGCGCCATTTGCCATGGTGAGTCTGGCAACGGCGCTGGGGTCATCAGCAAATACGGTATTCTTCCTACCAATCTTATTATCGCGCCTGTGGCGGATCTCGCGCAACGTCCTGACGGAAACATCTACGATGTCGTTGTGAACGGCAAAGGCCTCATGGGCGCCTACGGTGCCAATCTAACTCTGAAAGATCGCTGGTCGATCGTGGCCTATGTGCGCACATTGCAGCAACGCAAGTCGATGCCTGCAGCTGAAGTTCAGAGAGCGTTTGATGAAGCCCAGGGGGAGGCGAAGCCAGCGGCAGAGTAAGTTCACCACGCCCTGCAAAATATATCTAACATGAGTGCCCATTCCCATATCGACTTGCCACCCGATGGCGAGCGCCTGGATGCCAGTAAACTTGCACCCATCCGCAAAGTGGCCTTTGCGATCGGTTTCATCGGACTGATTGCTTCCGGGATCCTCTTCTTCTCGCCACTGGCCGAGAAGTTCATCTACTCCTGGCTCTTCGGTTTCTACTACTTCTTCAGTCTCGCTCTAGGCGGGATGTTCTGGATGCTTCTGCATCACGCAACCAACTCGGGTTGGGGAATTGCGGTTCGGCGGATCTTTGAGAATATCGCCTGTGTGATTCCGTTCATGGCTTTGTTAGCCATTCCCTTGCTCATTCCGAATCTTCGCGACTATCTTTACGAATGGTCGAAGCATCTGACTGAGATTGAGCTTGAGATGCACGCCGACAACGCTGTGGAAGCGGCTGCGGGTGCGGGTGCAACGATGGATCAAGGGGCCGAGGATCACAGTCTCCGCCATGCGGTTCACGTGAAGGCTCAAGAGGATCCGCATCTTTACCTGCTCTATCACAAATATCCTTATCTCAATAAAACCTTCTTCTACCTCCGGGCATTTGGATACTTCCTCGCCCTGAGCTTGATTGCGCTGTGGATGCGTTCCTTGTCTGCGCGTCAGGATGAAGATGGCAATCACAAATGGACCTATCGCATGCGACGCGCTGCTTGTGGTTTCCTGCCTGTGTTCGCTGTGGCGGCTTCGTTTGCTGCGATTGATTACCTGAAGTGCCTCGATTTCGCCTGGTTCTCCACCATGTGGGGCGTGTATGTCTTCGCTGGTTCCGCGTTGAACTCGATGGCAGTGTCTATCTTGTTAGTGCTCTTCCTCAAGCGTTTGGGTTATCTTAAGTTGGTCAATGACGAGCACTTGCACGTCATGGGTAAACTGATGTTCGCCTTTGTGATCTTCTGGGCCTACGTCACGTTCTCTCAGTATTTCCTCATCTGGTATGCCAATATTCCTGAAGAGACGAAGTTCTTTATCACGAGAAACACGGGCAACTGGCACATCGGAAGCTCGGCTCTCATGTGGGTGCACTTTGTGATTCCGTTCCTCTTCCTTCTCCCTGCATGGGTGAAGAGGAGCACCAAGTATGTCGCCATGGCGTGTGTTTGGAATCTCTGCGCACACGTCCTCGACTACTACCTGATCATCATGCCGGAGCGCTTTATCTCTCTAGCATCGAATGAAGAAATGATGGCAGCGACGAATCCATCTTATAGTGGTGCCTTCCTCCTCGATATCCTTGCCTTCGTGACTGTGGGTGGCCTGGTCGTCTGGTATTTCTTAGGCATGCTCTCGAAGCGTCGCCTCTATCCTTGCCGCGACCCTCGACTGCATGAATCCGTGAACCTCGCTAACTAAACCGGATCGAGACTATGGAAACGCATTCTGGTGACACACCACTCAACCGCTTCTTCAGTTTCTGGGGAGCTATCCTGACTTTTGCTTTATTCGGCATTCTAGTGCTGTTATTCGTGGCCTTTGAAGCCATGTTGATGTCGAACGCCAAGCCGAATCTCGATGATGCTCGCCGGACGGAGCTGGACACCGCCTCTTTGGCTGCTCAATCAGAATTGGTAAACACTTGGAAGAAGAACGACGACGGCACGATCGAAGTGCCCGCCTCCGTGGCCCTTTCTTCTATGACGAACAAACTATCTAAAGCGCAGAAATCGGCCGTGCCGGTTCCTGGCACGAAGGCAGCGGAAGCAGCAGCAGCAGCCATGGCGTTTCCTGCCGAGACGGCCAAACCTGAAGCGGACGCAGCCCCAGCTCAGAAGTAACGGACCCCTTTCAATGGCGACTCAATCTAACATCGTGACGACGGCAACGCCGGAGGAAGACGCGCAACAACGTGTGGCGATTGACCGTTCGCTGCGGATTCCCGTCCTCTTCTTCTTCATCAGCGGCTTGGCGTGGCTTTTCGTTTCCCTGGCACTTGGTTTGGCCGCTTCGGTCAAACTCCACAGCCCTGACATTCTCGCTTCCTTGCCATTCATGACCTATGGCCGTCTGCAGCCAGCTCACTTGAATGCATTCATGTATGGCTGGGTTTTTCAGGTTGGACTGGGCACGGCTCTTTGGATCATGGGCCGACTTTGCCGCATTTCCCTGCCGCGCATCGCGATCTTGATCGTCGCCGGGATTCTTTGGAATGTCGGCGTCACCGTTGGTGTGACGGGTATTCTGCTCGGCCACGGCACCTCGATGCTGTTCCTTGATTTCCCCAAAGGCGTTTGGGTTCTTATGTTTGTCGCCTACTGCATCATCGCTGGCTATTTGGTGATGATGTTTAAAGCGCGTCGCGACGGCCACGTGTTCATTTCTCAGTGGTATATCCTAGCCGCCTGCTTCTGGTTCCCTTGGATCTATCTCACATCGAATCTTCTCATTCATCACTTCCCGAGCGCTGCGGTTATTAATGCGGCGATTGGTAGCTGGTATAGTGGAACACTACTCATGCTTTGGGTCGTTCCAATTGGCCTGGGTGTGACTTACTATCTCATCCCTAAGGTCGTTGGCCGGCCGATTCACAGCTACCAGTTGGCACTTGCTAGTTTCTGGAGTCTCGCGCTTCTAGGCGGTTGGGTCGGCGTGCAGCACTACATGGGCGGTCCGCTTCCTGCGTGGATGCCAGCCGTGAGTGGTGCGGCGATGATCTTTATGATCGTTCCCATGGTCTTTATCGGGATCAATCACTACCGAACGATGAAGGGCAGTATCGATTTGGTGAACTACAGTCCCACGCTCCGCTTCGTCTTCTTTGGCGCGATTGCTTTCGCTGTTTACATCTTGTTAGGCGCGGCTTTCTCTCTCTTTAGATTCGGGAAAATCTTCCAATTCTCTCATGGAGAACTCGGTGCTCAGATGACCGCTCTCTATGGCTTCTTCACCATGGTCATGTTCGGTGCGATCTATTTTATCATGCCGCGCTTGATGGGCTGTGAGTGGCGCTCTGGCAAATGGATTCGTTTCCACTTCTGGTTCTCTGCCTATGGCACATCGGCCATGCTGCTCTGCTTGCTCATGGGTGGTCTCTTTCAAGGGCAGCAAGCGATGGCTTATGAAGCCGAACACGTTCTCAGCTGGGAAGTCGCTCAGGGTTTCCTCGTCGGCCGTTCCATTGCCTGGGTGTTCATCATTCTTTCTAACCTCATGTTCTTCTTCCACATCCTCTTGATGATCTGCCGTCTCGGACGTCGGAGTGGCCAAGCCACTTACATTCATCCAGAGAAAGCCGCCAAGGAGATGAACCCTGCGCAAGCTCAAGCCTAGTAGCATGACTCAGATCCGTTCTTTCATCATCCTACTTGCCATCACCTTCGGGTTGCCATGGTTCGCGTTGATCTTGATGCCTCACATGAGCTTCAAGGATCTCGCGGCGACTCCTTATAGCGAAGACGAGCTCGAGCTTGCCGATGGCAGTTCGTATCCTCCCGGTGGTGCCGGTCGCGTTGCCAATGGGCATGCGATTTATACGGCAGAAGGTTGCGCCTATTGCCACACGCAGATGGTCCGCCCTTCAGATCAACTCGGCACCGATCTCTGGCGCGACGAGTGGAATGGCCGCGGTCTTGATTGGGAAGGTGACGAAGGAAAGCCCGCGCCGATCCGCACCCTGCGTCCTGAGGATTATCTCGAAGAAACCGTCGCTCATCTTGGAATTCAGCGCACGGGACCTGACCTAAGTAACTTCGGCTGGCGTAACCTTAGTGAGACACAGATTCATCAATCTCTTTACAGTCCTCGCAGTTTGAACGGCCGCTCCAATATGCCAGGTTACAAGAACCTTTACCGCGTTCAGCGCAAAGGTTCTGGCGCAGGTTCAAAGGCCCTTCCATTGGAAGGCGAGTTCGCTCCGAAAGAGGGTTACGAAGTGGTGCCGACTCCACGTGCGGACGCCTTGGTTTCTTACCTGAAGTCTTTGAGAAAAGATCATCTAGTTCCTAAAAGCCTGAGCGGTAAAGGCACGGCAGCTACGGCAGCTGGTGATGATGCCGTTCCCCAGTCCTAATGAGCGCCTCAGATCCTAACGATTCTACCCACAGCGATTACGACGAGAAGGTCAGCGTCGTCAGCGAGCATGCAGCAGCAGCTGCGCGCGAGAAGCCCGATCCTAAAGTTGGCAATGAGCCTGTGTCTTTGTGGGGATTCTTGGTTGCAGGTATTGCTGTGTTTGTTGGCGCGGGCTACCTTGGAGCGACCAACGGTGGTTATTCCAACGACGGTTTCACTTTCGTTGAGGATTACACAGTGAAGGAAGCACCATCCTCTGGCCCGAAAGAGGTGCTGCCTCCCTTTGCTAAGTGGGTGAAAGAGGGCAAGAACCACTACAGCGCCATCTGTGCCGCGTGTCACCAGACCTCGGGTATTGGCCAAGCGGGACTCTACCCGCCACTTGCCAATTCTGAGTATGTTTATGAAGGAAGCGAGCGTCTTGCCATGACTATCCTGAACGGGATGCAAGGTCCCATCACGGTAGCTGGCAAGTCTTACAACAGTGTCATGACTCCTTGGAAAGACGCGCTCAGCGACAAGAAAATGGCTCAGCTGATGACTTACATTCGCACATCTTGGGGCAACGACAAACTGCTCAAGGAAGGCGACAATGGCATCGTGACTGAAGAGATGGTGAAGAAGGCCCGTGCTACTCACGACATCCCTGGCTTGAAAGTTTCTGACCTCGAAGGGTTCAATAAGAACCTCGAAGGACCCAAGATTGATCCTGAGACGATGGAGCCTATGGCTGCCGAGTAGTCAGGAAGACCGCTTTAAGAACCACGCTAACGCACAAGACTATGGCAACCGCTACTACTGCAGATCCGCACTTAGCTGATCACGCTCATGATGATGATCACGGTCATCACGAGGATCCGTTTTGGAAGAAGTATGTCTTCTCCACCGATCACAAGATGATCGGGCTTCAGTATGGATTCACGGCGCTCTTTTTCTTGGCGTTTGGATTCTATCTGATGCTCTGCATGCGTTGGAGCATCGCCTATCCAGGTGAGCAATTGCCTTGGTTCCTCCGTTTGTTCCTCGTTGATCGTTTCGTGTCCGACGGGGTGATGGACGGGTCGTTGTATAACATGTTTGGCGCCATGCACGGTACGATCATGGTCTTCCTTGGGATCGTTCCGTTAGGCTTTGCCGCCTTTGGTAATTATGTCACGCCGCTGCAGATTGGAGCGATTGACATGGCCTTCCCTCGACTGAACATGGCCAGTTTCTGGTGTTTCTTTATCGGTGGTCTCATGATGCTCGGCAGTTTCTTCATGCCGTCGGGTGCCGCTCAGGTTGGGTGGACAAATTATTCGCCTCTCGCGACCATTGCTCAGCTAGATTATCCGAACGTTTTCTGGACTGGTCAGACCATGTGGTTGTCGGCCATGGTCTTCATCATCACCTCTTCTCTTCTCGGTGCGGTGAACTTCGTCGCAACGATCATCAACTTGCGAGCCAAGGGCCTTACCTGGATGCGCCTGCCGTTCTTTGTCTGGGCAATGATGGTGACGGGTTTCCTCCTCCTCCTCGCTTTCCCCCCTCTCGAGGTGGCTGCGATCATGCAGTTGATGGACCGATTGGCCTTCACCAGTTTCTTTGTGCCTGAAGGTCTTGTCGTGAATGGTGCCCGCTTCGACGTTTCTGGCGGTGGAAGTCCTCTCCTCTATCAGCATCTCTTCTGGTTCCTCGGTCACCCTGAGGTCTACGTCCTTCTTCTACCTGCCATCGCGATTGTGGCTGAGGTCATTCCTGCCAATACCCGCAAACCACTCTGGGGATACCGGTCCATGGTCTACGGGGTGCTTGTTCTAGGTTTCTTAAGCTTCATTGTCTGGGCTCACCACATGTACATGACGGGAATGGGTGCTTGGGTCAGTGCGTTTTTCCAAACCACGACCGTGCTCATTTCGATTCCCTCGGTCATTCTCCTGACCTGCTTGCTGATTTCTTTGTGGGGCGGTTCTATTCGCTTCACCCCGCCTATGCTATGGGCCACGGCCTTCTTACCGATGTTTGGTATTGGTGGTCTGACTGGGTTGCCTCTGGCCTTCAACCTTGTCGACTTGCACTTGCACGACACCTACTACGTGATTGGGCACTTCCACTATGTGGTCGCGCCAGGCGTCATCTTTGGTCTCTTCGCAGGGATCTATCATTGGTACCCAAACTGGACGGGTCGGATGATGAATGGAGTCCTCGCCCATCTCCACTTCTGGCCATCACTGATCGCCATGAATGTACTCTTCGCGCCGATGATGGTGCAGGGTGTCGCTGGTTTCCACCGCCGCTGGTATGATGGTGGTTTATCATTCCCTCTCACGACCGAGAAGACGCTCTTCGAGGCGGGAAGTTTCTTCTCGAACCTCTTTGCGAAGGGCGACGTGATCACTCTCCGAGATCTCAACGTTCTTATGACCTATGGAGCGTTGATGTTGGCCGTGGCGCAGATTCCGTTCATCATCAACTTCTTTGGATCGCTCATCTTCGGTAAGAAGATCACCAACGACAACCCTTGGGGAGCAACTACACTCGAGTGGGCGACGCCGACTCCGCCTCCGCATGGAAACTTCACGTTTGAGGTTATCGCTGACAAAGGCCCTTACGAGTACAGCGTGCCAGGTGAGGAACGCGATTTCTCACCGCAGTGGATTGAGCCTGACAAGGAAGGTAAGCCGGCGAAAGAGCCTGCCAAAGTTTAATTGCTCCGCATTCTAGCATTCATTTAAGTATACATGGATATCCCATACACCGTCACCGCCCGACCTGACACCGGGCTTTGGAATGCCAAGGTGGGCATCTGGCTCTTCCTCGCCTCTGAGGTCATGCTCTTCGGTGGTCTCTTCTCGAGTTACATCTTCCTGCGTCTTGGAGCTGATTATCCATGGCCGATGGACGAAATGAAAGTGGGACTCGGCTTCGTAAATACCTTGGTCCTTATCGCGTCGAGTGTGTTCGTTGTCTATGCGTGGGTCGCTCTCAAGATGCGAAATTGGCGAAGGTTCCAGTTCTGGATGTTTCTGGTCGTCGCGAGTGCGGGCACTTTCTTGGTGGTCAAGAGTTTCGAATACACCGCGAAGTTCAATCACTACCACGCCACTCTGATGGACGGGACGGTGATCTCTGGTCACCTTGACCATGACGTTCCAAAGGGAGAAGCGAAAGGCCTCGTGTTCGAAGCCTCTCATGCCATTGTTGATGGTGCTTCTGGGAGCCACTATTTCCTCAAGTATCTTGAGAACGAGAGCGACATTCGCTTCGTCACGGACGACGGCACCGAGGTGAATCCGTCTCGCAAGTGGTTCGAGAAGGTCAAGAAGGGTATCAAGCTTCGCGCTAAAGCGGATCGCCTCGCAGCTGAGGGCGACACCAAAGGTTCTGAGAGTTTAACAGCGAAGGTTTCGGAGGATTACAAGATTCTCGAGTCGTTCGATGATGCAGGTCAGCTCAAACTAACGCTATCCAGGCCGGGCAAGTTTGTCATTCCTCGCAACAAGGCGCTTTCTTGGGAGGCCGGTAAATTTGAGTTCACGCGAGGACTCGCCACGACTCTTGAAGGCAAATTGGTCGATGCGACGTTGAAGTTGGAGATCGATGAACTCGACATGCGTGTCTATCTCCGTCGTGACGATCCACGAGAGAAGGTCGTTGCTGATTCCACTCTCTTTACCCACTTCAATGATGCTACTGAGGGAAAGAAGCTTCTTGCTGACTTCACAAAGTACCACACACCCAAAGTGGAGGCTTACGAAGCTGACGTGGCCGAGTGGAAAGCAGAGCATCCTGACAAAGAGTTTGAAGAAGAGCCCTTCATGGACTTCGAGCGTGTCTTTCTAGACAAGCTCCACGCAGAAGACCACACCGAGCATGGCGACGAAGAAGTGCATGCGGCAGCTGGAGCGACCGCCGATAGCCATGGTGGCCATCCGAAAGTGACCATTCCTTTTGAGGACGTGGAGTTCTTCTCCAACTTCGGTCCGCGAAAGAACCCTTTCTACGCGATTTACTTCACCATGACAGGTCTGCATGGTCTGCACGTGGTGGGCGGGATGCTCGTTCTCGGTTACTTCCTCTTCTTTGGCCGGAAGCTCTTTCTCCAGTGCCCAGAGCACATGGCTAACCGAGTAGAAGTCGGTGGCTTGTTCTGGCACTTTGTGGACCTAGTCTGGATCTTCCTCTTCCCGATCTTCTACCTGATGTAGGCTGGCAGTTTCATCACTTTATCCCATGGCAGATTCTCCAGAAGAAATTCAAAAGCACGTCAAGACCTACACTATCGTGGGGCTAACGCTGATCGCGTTCACGTTCATCACCGTTGGCGTGGCCAAGTTTGTCGACTTTGGCTCGTTTGCGGTAAACGTGGCTGTTGGTCTCTTGATTGCGACCTTCAAAGCGGGCCTTGTGGCTTATATCTTCATGCATCTCAATCATGAGAAGGCGATGATCTATCGTATCCTCGTATTCACGTTCTTCTTTGTGGCTGGGCTGTTCTTGCTTTTTATGCTCGCTCAGTCCGATCCAATTACACGATTTAGATGATCTAACGAAGGATCTCTCAGCCATGTCTCTCAAAGCCTTTCACATCTTCTTCATCTTCATGTCTATCGTCATTACACTAGGCTTTGCAGCATGGGTATGGTTTGGGACGAGTGAAGATCAGAAAGCTTCGCTCTCTTTCATGGGGAGTATTAGCGGCCTCATCGGTATCGGCCTCATCGGCTATGGCGCTCATTTCATCCGCAAGTCACGCGACATTATCATCTAGCCCATGACGTTTTCCTTCTTCACACTCGCTTGCGCTGTTTGTATGGCTCCTGGTCACAAGACGACCGAAGCCATTGGTTATGCGATCATGGCTCTGTTGATCATCATGTTGGTGGTGCTTAGCGGTGTGGTTGCTTTCTTCGTGAATATCAATCGTCGTGCCAAAGCATTCGCGGCTGCCGAACAAGAAGAAGCGCTCGCTTAAACTCTTTCTCTCTACCCTTTCTAGCACCTACTTTATCATGAGACTCCTCGATTGGATGGAACTCCCCGAAGTCACCTCCGCACATGGTGTGACGGTGGATGCCCTGAATGAATTCGTTCACCTCTTCATGGCGGCTTTGTTCATTGGGTGGACCTTGTTCTTCTTCTTTTGCATTTGGCGCTTCTGGCACAAGCGGAATCCCAAGGCGGATTATGTGGGTGTCCGCGGGCACGCCTCCACGCACGTCGAGGTGGGTGTCGTGATCATTGAGGCGATCTTGCTGATTGGTTTTGCGCTACCTTTCTGGGCTCAACGTGTGGAAGCTTTCCCCGTCGGTCCTGATGTCGTTCGTATTCGTGCGGTGGCCTATCAGTTTGGTTGGGCTTTCCACTATCCCGGACCTGATGGTAAGTTTGGTCGTGTCGATAAGGACCTTTATGTGACGACTCCGGCTGGTTTGGATCGCGAAGATCCCAATGGGATTGATGACATCGTCCAAGTAGGTAGCCTGACGATGCCCAAGGATCGTCCTGTCGTGATTGATATCACTTCGAAGGACGTGATCCACAACCTCTCTATGGTGCCTTTACGGGTCTCCCAAGATGCCATCCCCGGCACGGAGTATCCGATGTGGTTCACTCCGATCACGACTGGTGAATGGGACATCATTTGTGGCCAGCTCTGCGGAGCAGGACATGGATCGATGCGAGCGCTTTATACAGTGATCGAGGCCGACGAATTTGATGAGTGGGTGATCGAGAATGCGCCGAAGCCAAAGGCTGAAGGCTAACTCACGATCCTTACATGACTGCTTTACTTAAAAGGCCGGGCCATTTAATAGCGCGGCCTTCTTTGTCGGGACGTAGATTGAGTGACGATGATAGCTGAATCCACCGAATCTGAAGTCTCCAAAGCGGCAACGGCACCGCTTACTCGGGCTGATTTCATGACGCTCACGAAAGCACGTCTCAGTGCTCTCGTCGTCGTCACGACGATGTTTGGTTACTTGCTCGGTTGTCGTGGCGGCACCTTCGATCTTTGGATTCTTCTGCACACGCTCTTCGGCACCACGCTCTGCGCCTTTGCGGCATCCGTTTACAATCAGATTTTGGAAATGGATGCGGATGCCAAGATGAAGCGCACTGCAGACCGGCCCTTGGCTTCCCGACGCATGGCTCCCGAACTCGCCTTTGGTCTGGGCTGGTTGCTCGCCGCCGTGGGTATCTTGCACCTCCTAATGCAAGTGAACCTCGCGGCTGCCAGTCTCGCTGCCGGGACCATTGCCGTTTATATCTTCGTCTACACCCCACTCAAAACACGCTCGTCCACGAACACCCTGGTCGGTGCCGTGTCCGGTGCGCTACCACCTCTCATTGGTTGGGCAGCCGCTGGGAAATCGCTCTATTCTGCTGAAGCGCTTTTCCTCTTTGGCCTCCTCTTCTTCTGGCAGTTGCCGCATTTCCTCGCCATTAACTGGATGTATCGCGATCAGTATGAGCAGGGCGGTTTCGTCATGTGGTGCAATGGTGATGAGACAGGTGTGAAGACTGGACGGCTCACCGTCGGATTCAGCATCGTGACCTTCCTCTTCATGCTGTTTCCTTACTTCACCGGGCACGCGTCGGTTGTTTATTTGATAGGGACGACGCTCTTTACTGGCTTCTTGCTGGCGCTGTCGGTGCGCTTCTACAAGTCTCGCGAGCGTAGACATGCGCGCCAGCTTTTCTTCTACACCTTACTCTATCTACCCGTCATGCTCGCGGTTGTCCTGCTGGCCTGGCATTAAACTTCACCTCACCACATTCCAATGTCGACTAACGACCAGGCTCCTGGCAATGGGAAATCGCTCGTCTTGATGATTATCGGCATAGTGATAGCTCTTGCTGTGATGATCTTCTGGAACGTCCGCCAGATGAAACGCGGGCAAGAAACGGCTGGGCAACAATTGCCAGTGATCGCGCAGCTCGACCAACCGCTGGAAGGTATCAATCATCGTGGGGAGAAGATTTCCTTTGCTGATCTGAGAGGGAAAGTTTGGGTGTTGGCGTATTTCTACACCAAGTGCCCTGCTGGATGTGAAGGCGTCATGGGCCGTATGAAAGAGCTTCAGGATGAGTTCGCGAGTGAGGTGGATAATCTGCAGTTTGTTGGCCTTTCCATGGACCCTGCCAATGATTCGCCTGAAGAAATGGCGGAGTGGGGTAAGGACCAAGACCGTGGTATGGGTGACGGAAACTGGTGGTTTGTGACCGGGGATACGAAGGAGATTCGCAATTACATGAGCAAGCATTTCCGAATGAATGTGACCCAGCGGACTGACCCTGCCGACATCAGCGCTTTTGGCGAATTGGAACACGAGTTCAAGTTTGTGCTGGTCGATCAAAAGGGAGCGATTCGTTACTATTACGATGTGCTAGGCGGTCCAACGGGCGACTCACACGCCGTGAAAATCCGCGAAGACATTCAATATCTCCTCAAGCAATGATGATCGAGCGCGAATCTGGTGGGGGCATGAAGTTCACACTTATCTTGTGTGGTGTTCTCATGGCGTTGGGCATGGTAGTGTTCTGGAACTATCGGAACACCTTGTGGGAGCAGGCGGACAATCTGGATCGATTGCCTGTCATGGCCCAGCTAGATAGGCCTTTGGAAGGCATCAATCACAGAGGAGAAGAGGTGTCTTTCCAAGACCTGCGGGGAAAGGTATGGGTGATCGCCTATGCGGATACCTTTAGCCCGGCTGGAAGTGAGCCCCTCATTATGCGCTTGAAAGCCCTCCAAGATGAGTTTGCGGGGGAAGAGAATTTCCATTTGGTGGCTCTCTCAAAAGACCCTGATAAAGACACTCCCGAAAGGATGTTGCAATGGGGGAAGGCGCGAGGGTTAGGAGAAGGCAATTGGTGGTTCATGACTGGGGTGCCTAAGAAAATCCGTACCTACGTGGGCAAGTATTTCAAGCTCTACGTGACCCCGCGCACTGACCCTCATGAGATTGCCACGTATGGCCCCTGGGAAACGGATCATCGTCTATCACTTGTAGATCAAGCGGGCGCGATTCGAGCTCAGTACGAGGTGCTCGATGCTCGCGTGGGCGAGGGGCACGAGAAACAACTCCGAATAGACATCAAGAACCTGCTCAAACACGGCCACAATTTTGGTGGGCCTGGAAGACAATCCCAATAAATAAACATGATAGGTAGCCAGACTGATTTCAGCCAGGTCCCCTTGTGGGTTTTTGAGCTCCCCTCAACGAATGCGACGTTGAACGCCATTTGTACCGTCCTTCTCATTGCTGGCTGGATTTGTATCAAACGTGGCCTCAAGAAGGCCCACATAGGGTGCATGATAACCGCCTTGTTAGTTTCGGTCGCCTTTCTGAGCTGCTACCTGACCTACCACATCATGCTCCAGCGCCATGCGGGCACCGCCTCGATCCGATTCACTCAGGAAGGCGCCATCCGCCCAGTTTACTTCGCCATTCTCATCACGCACGTGTTCCTGGCAGTAGTGAACTTGCCCATGATCATCCTCACCGTGATCCCCGCGATCCGGCGTCGCTTCGATAAACACAAACGCATCGCCCGTTGGGCGTTGCCAGTCTGGCTTTATGTGTCGATCACGGGAGTCATCGTCTACCTGATGCTTTACCAGTGGTTTCCGTCGTCGATGCTCGAGGCGATCCCGCGTTAGTCCCAGAAAGCTGTAACCGATACGTGTCATCATGGTTGCCATCTTTTCGAATTCGGAACAGCAACAATGGTTCCCCACAAATGAAACTGTGTGTGGCTGTCATTGAGAAGGAAATGAGAATTTCACGGGCTGAGACGGGCTTTCCAATATTTGAGGCTTTAAAGCTAGATTTCGCCCTTTAGCGTGCGCTACGCACGGATTACCCTCATGCAGACCACTAGCAGACAAAGACGACTTCTCAACGGTCACGACAGAATCAGTATTCTGGTCGGAAGGAAAGCGGGAGTCGCGCTAGCATTTCGATATTGTTCCGCCATTGGACTAATGGCCGAGCGGCTCGGACTTAACAGGATACCTTCGCGAATTGTCTCGACTGTATTGCCATCGATTTCGGCTAGCCAGGCCAAAACAATCGCGCGATCAATCAGCGATCGACATTGGTTGAATCGATTCACTCACCGATTCGTCGAAGCTCGAGGCTATGATGATTTCCAGTCAGGAGTAATCTCACTTTGTGACGAGCAACTCTTACAAATCAACAAAGAGCGTCAACCAACCATACTCGTTTACATGCACTGCGGTCCTTACGTCGGTATTTCATCCACGTTGCACCACTTAAAGATTCCCGCTCTTGTGTTCACGGCCAACTGCTGGCATCAAGGAAACACGTCGCTGATTCTCGTAAAGCACTCACGTTTGGCAGCAGAAGTTTCGGCTCAACGAGCTTATAAACAGTCGCTAAAGCATTTGAACCGTGGCGGTATCGTGATGTGGTCGATCGACTATCTTTCACAATCTTCTATTGGCGTTAAATTCTTTAGGCGAGACTTCGACTTCGCGCGAGGGCCATTTGCGGCGGCGCTCAGAACGGGTGCCACCATCATTCCTGTCACTACGAATTGGCTTCAAGAACGACGAATTGCAGTTTCGCTAGGACCCCGACTCACTCAGATCAACACCCCGGGAAAGAACAGCTCCAGTCCCGACGTAGTAGAATGTGCTAAGGAAACTTTTGCCATGCAAGTAGCGCGCTGGTTCGAAGCTCATTATCGAAATCATCCTGAACAGATGTCTGCTGAGCTCCTTCGAAACCTTGCAAGTCAGCAACATGATAAACCGGAGGCAGATCGGCTGTGAAGATAGAATCTAGCAGAGTTGCGATTACCGGCATCGGAATGATATGCTCGCTGGGCGCCGATCGGTCTCAGATCTGGGATAGTCTATTGGCTGGGAGATCCCGAACGAACTTCGTATCATCGTTTGAGCCCTCCGAGTTTGGCCTTGAGAATTGCATTGTGGCAGAGGTGGATCAAGGTGACATCGACACCGCGGCTGAGCGATTCCCAGCTTCGTTGTGGGTTCGCGATAAGCATCGATTCCGGAAACTAGTCCTCGCGGCTGCTACGGAGGCCATGGAGGATGCAAGATTGCGCCCAAATACCTATAGTGGTTCGGGCGGATGTATCCTAGGCACAATGTACGGCGGCTCTCACGAGGTTGAGCGGTTGGTCCTATCTACCAGCTCTAGGCGAAAGGCGAGAGTCTCAGATTATATTGGCCGCCGTCCAGCGGTAGCGTTGCAAGATATAGCGCGCCTTTACTCACTACGAGGTCCTGTGTTTGCTATTGACGCGACCTGTGCAAGTGGAGCCTACGCCCTCACCCAAGCGGCGGGGCTTGTTGCCACAGGGCGCCTTCCGTGGTGTTTGGCAGGCGGTGCCGAGGCTTCTTTGTTGCCGAGTATCTTGAAGGGAGCCACTGCAATCAAGGCGTTGTCTACACACTTTGCGAGCCCAACTAGGGCCTCTAGGCCATTCGATGTGCAGCGCTCAGGGTACGTGCCCGCTGAAGGGGCGGGCTTTCTACTACTTGAGAACGAGCGCCATGCCGTGAAGCGTGGTGCTCGCATCTACGCCTACGTTTCGGGAATGGCCGAGGGCAACTACACTGATCATCCAACCCAAGTCTCAGAGAAATTGGCGAGATCAGTCATGAAACAAGCGATCAACGACGCAAATATTCAGGTGAACCAATTGGGATGGATCAAGGCCCATGCAACGTCGACTCGCCAAGGAGATTCCGCAGAAGCCAATGCGATTCGCTCTCTGACAGAGCCCCATAACATCCCATGTTCAGCCCTGAAATCAGTGACGGGACACCTGCTTGGAGCCAGTGGCGCCGTCGAAGCCGCTTTCGCTGCTCTATCGCTCCATGATCAAATCATACCCCCAACGATAAATTTAGAAAGTTTGGATCCAGAGTGCCCAGTTCATTGTATTCGCAAAGCAACTCCGTCAAAATTCGACAGCGTCCTGGCAAACTCATGGGGATTTGGTGGCACTGCATGCTCTATTCTACTTGAGCGTGCTTGAGCAAGGAACGAAAGGTGTGGTGGCGGTATCTATGCCGCCAAAGTGCGCCGCGATCATAGTCTAACTCTCTGCCAATGCTTCCTTCATCTGCTTGCGGTCCCATTCTTGTTGGAATCCTAGCGCTCGTCCCATGACCTTGAACCAGAAGCCTCGGCGTTCTCGGTAGTGATCTTTCCAATCCGCGCCGCCTCCGTGGTAGGCGCGGATAAAACGAGCGGCATCTGTCACCGTGAGTTCCGCGCCGAAGGCCGAGTAGACAAGGGCGCCAAGATCTTTGACCCGCCATCGGTCAGGGGCCGGGCCGGAACGGATCTGGACTCGGTGGAGATCGATGACCATGAGGTCGATCTCGTCATTAGCCTGCCATTGTGTCCAATCGCGAGCTTGGGTGAGAAAGTGACAGATGTAGTAGTCGCGATGATTGATGCCACCCTCGTGGAGACGACGTGAAAGTTCGCCTAGTTTCGGGATGAGATGGCGCTTCAGTCGATCTCGTTGGGGCTCGCCAAAGTCTTCCTGCTGTTGTAGCAATTCTTCAAGACTGACGGAGTCCTCAAAGGACTCTGTGATAATGAACGAGCCACTGCTTCCCGGAATCCAACCGCGCATGCCTTTGCCTGCAATCGTCATGGTCGGGACGTCGACTCGATTGAAGGCTCCGATGCCTAACCATTCCGGTTGGGCACCGAGGACGGGCCATTTGAGTGAGAGCAAGCTCTTGAGCCACTCTGAGATGGAGGCCCCTTGGTGTGCTTTGATGAAGTAGTGCGTGCCGCCGCGTTCGAATTTTACCGTGCGGCGTCCTTTCACATCCCTATAAACATCGCCTCCGACATGCATGAGCTCGTCGAACCCCTGGGCATCTTCACGAAAGAAGCCGCACAGCTTGGTGCTGAGTTCGATGAGAAACATAAGGGTAGGGAAACCTATTCGTCCGCGATGACGCAAGGCACGAGAATGGCCTCGCTCATCCCGTGAATGAGCTTCTTCTCTGCAGGTACGATCGTGGCAAGCACGCCGTGGAGCGCTGCGTTGCCTTCATCGTCTGGCAGGTAGTAGGGGCAGAGGCGCACGCGGCCTTCCATCTGCTCGATCTTCCCGGTCTCATGATCCCAGTAAGGATGCACGACGCGCTTTCCTTTGTGAAAGCGTTGGATGATGTAGGGGTGATGGCCGAAGCTTGCGAGAGCGTTGTCGAGCGTATCTTTCCACTCTTGTTGGGACATGTCTTGACCGATATGCACACCGCGGCTGCCCCAGGCCAATTCTGAGAAGCCGCTGATCTTGAGCACCAGTTCGCGCTCGCTTTGAGTGAAGTTTGCGAGTTCGTCCCAGTGGTTGATGTTCAGTCCTGGCAGAACCGCATGATGGGGGAGGGGTGCGGGATCGACGACCCAGGATTCTGGAATGATCGTTCGGAGAAATTGCTCATTGCTGGCACGAAGCTCGCGAATCCAGTGCGGACGAAGCAAGTGTGAGTGAAAGAGGGATAGCCAAAGCTTCTCTTCGAGATACGGCTTGTAGGGAGGCGAGACCTTGGCGATGCCTTCGTTGACTTGTTGACCGAGATGGCGCGCGCCGACGATGTTATCGAGGTCGAAGAGCTCGAAGAAGCGATAGACGGCACGGTAGTGCGCTGCGGGAAAGTCATCGGCCTTGAGGGCTCGCCAGATGGTGCCTTCGTGAAAGAAGACCTCATTGAGTCGGCGCGCTAACCAAGCCATTTCAGGTCGGTAGTCGGCTGACTCATCGGAGATGAGCAGATCGCCACCTTTGATGAGGACACGGCGGAAGCCAGCGAGCATGCCCGTTTTGCCGCCGATTAGGCGATTGGTAGGGTCCCACTGGCTGTAGACTTCGTTTAGCCAAGCGGTCACGCCGATACCACCCGGGACGCTATCGATCTCTGCCATGGCGAGCCCATCTTCCGTGAGGATGAGATCTGGTCGGATGACTTGGGGCAGTTCGTCCCTGATCGCGCTGTCGCGGGACATTTCCAGCAACCAATCAGGCTTGCCCGCATCGGCATATTCCGCGATCCAGCTGGGCAAGGTTCCCTTCAGGCTTCGGTGATAGAACGTGTTGCAGGTGCCCTGAAACCGGCGCAGCAACGGACCCAGCCTTTCGAGTTGTTTGACTGTGGACTTGGGCAGCGGAAAGGGCTCCGGAGACCAGCGCCAGGTCTTCTCTGAAAAGAGACCTTCTTTAGGGAAAGCGCGATGGAGGGCGTCAATGCGAGCCTTGGCTTCGTCGTGGGTCATGCGTCCTGCCTTGTCTCGCCTCTAGTTCAGGATTCGCAAGCCAGCGCGAATGATTTCATCCACCGTGGACTGCCCTGAGTACTCGCCGCTCTTACGTAGATGAGCGATGGCCTTGCTCGCCTCGGTCTGCTTGTAACCGAGATGAATAAGGGCGAGGAGACCGTCATTGAACACACTCTCTTGAGGGCTCGCCTCGCCGTCCGCAGACTGTCCCCAGGCCTCGACGACACCCACTTTGTCCTTCAGCTCGAGCACGATGCGCTCTGTGGTCTTCTTCCCGAGGCCTTTGACCTGGGAAATGAACTCCACATCCCCTCGCACCACCGCCGCCTGAAAGTCGTCAACGGACACGCCGCTGATCACCGCCAGCGCGATCTTGGGCCCGACGCCACTCACACGTTGGATGAGGAGACGAAAGAGGTTACGCTCCGCTGCTGTGGCAAATCCATAGAGAATGTGGGCGTCCTCACGTACTTGAAGGTGTGTGAGGATCTTGATGCGCCCCTTCTTGTGAGCGATGACGTCATAGGTCGAGAGAGGAATGAGGACCTGATAGCCCACACCGTTCACGTCCAAGGTGATTTGGTTAGGAAGGCTTTCAACAAGTTCGCCGCTAAGGTGCGTGATCATAGACTTCGGTTATTAAGCGCAGAAGGAGAGAAACGAATAGGTATAATGACGAAATCGCGAATTAGTTGTGACTTGATGGATCAGTTTCGTAATCTACCCAATGGTAAGACGTTTAAGGTAAACGCTTTAACGCTGCGCTACTCCAAACTTAACACATATTACAAATATGGTATTTATGATTGAGTTCAAGGGTATTGCCATGAAAGGCAACGTCATGGACATGGCCGTCGGCGTGATCATCGGAGGAGCTTTTGGCAAGATCGTGACTTCCTTAGTTGAGAATGTGATCATGGCAATAGTCGGCAAGTTTTCCGGAGGAGCGAATTTCTCCAGCTTTGTCTACAAGCTTGGCGAAGTTCCAAACGAGGCCGGGGAGATGGTAGCGAATAACCTCGCCTATGGATCCTTTATTCAAAGCATCATCGATTTCACCATCATCGCCGTGTGTATCTTCATGATGATCAGGATGGTGAATAAAGCCCGCGTCGCCATCGAAGGTGAGCCTGAGTTCAAAGAGGATCCAGAGGACCTCAAGCTCCTCCGCGAAATCCGCGATTCGCTGAAGAAGGGCTAAGCTCTCCTTTCCTAATACAGATTTGCGAACGCCGCTGGGAGCATTCCTAGCGGCGTTCTGCGCTTTATGGGGTTAGATTGGACTATGCGATTGATTTGCCTCTTCCTGACGTCCCTGGCCATCCTTCCGGCACTGGCGGAAGACCCTCGGGCCACCTTCTTTGAGGCCAAGATCCGGCCTCTTCTGGCGGATGCTTGCTACGATTGCCATGCGGCAGACACGAAGCAGAAAGCCGGGCTCCTGCTCGACTCCAAGGCGGGCTGGCAGATTGGTGGAGATTCGGGTCCAGCACTGATCCCGGGTGATCCGGATGCGAGTCTGATGATTCGTGCCATTGGCTATGAGGAAACGGACCTTCAGATGCCGCCGAAGAAACGTCTTACCGACGCGCAGATCGCCGACCTGACACAATGGGTTGCCGACGGCGCCTACGATCCTCGCGAGGGCGGGAGTGATGCTGTGGCCAAGGCTGCCGATAGTATCGACGTGGCCGCGCGCAAGGCGGCCCACTGGTCCTGGCAGAAAGTGACGCTGCCAGCGACACCCGTGGTGAAGCAGACCGATTGGCCTCAACAATCGGTCGACCCGTTCGTCCTTGCGAAACTTGAAGAGGCCAAGCTCTCTCCGAGTGCCCCCGCTTCTCCTCAGGTCCTCATTCGTCGCATCTTCTTTGACCTCACGGGCTTGCCGCCGACTCCAGAGCAAGTCCAAGCCTTTCTGGCCGAGCCCACCGAGGCTGCCTATGAGGCGGTGGTCGATGACCTCCTGAGATCCCAACACTTTGGCGAACACTGGGGCCAGCATTGGTTGGACCTCGTTCGTTTCGCAGAAACGTGGGGCCACGAGCAAGACTTCGCCATCCCGCATGCCTGGCGCTACCGTGATTATGTTATTCGGGCTTTAAATACTGATGTTCCTTACGATGACTTCCTCGTCGAGCACGTCGCTGGTGATCTCGTGGAGAAACCTCGCATTGACGCTAAGAGCCGCACGAATGAATCCATTCAAGGAACCGGTTTCTGGCATCTAGGTGAAGCTACGCACTCGCCGGTGGACATTCGCGATGACGAATGCGTGCGCATGTCGAATCAGATCGATGTCTTCTCCAAAGCCTTCCTCGGGCAGACCGTGGCGTGTGCGCGCTGTCACGATCACAAGTTCGAAGCCATCACCACGAAGGACTACTACCGGCTCTTCGGTTACCTGCAGAGTTCGAACTATCAGTTAGCCGATATTTCAGACCCTGAGGCTCAAACGCAGGCCGCCGAGACTCTAGAGGAACTCCGCTCGGAAGAGGACAAGGCGCTGCGCCAAGCCATGAGTCGCGAATACTTCCTCAAGCGGGCAGATGGCGAGATCGATTGGGCGGCCCTTGCCAAGGACGACGCGAAGAATCCCCGCCACCCACTCTTCCCGGTTATAGAGAAAGAGACCGCTAAGGTGCTTGAGCGCTGGTTAGATGAAGAGAAGCGCAGCGCAACCGAAGTGGCCAAGCAGATCGTCATTGAAACGACGCGTAAAGGAGAACTCGATCTCACTCCCATCGAAAGGCCCTTTGATGATACGAAAGACGTCATCGCAGATTATTCTAAAGAGGATGTTGGTTGGTATGTCAGTGGTCACCGCTTTGGAAAGAGCCCGGTGGCTACTGGCAGTGTCCTTCCTTCCGGACTCGCCATAGAGGCAGCAGCCCACAGTGATTTGCTGAGCGAGAAATTCACCGGCCTGATCCGCACGAAGACGTTCGAAGTCACTGGGGATCGTTTGTGGATCCGTTATCGAGGCAAGGCAAAGTTGTTCCTGGCTGTGGACTCGCATCGGGTCTGCCAGGGGCCGCTCCATAGTGCTCGCCTGCGCAAGAATCTTGAGTCGAAAGAGCCAGGCTATCAATGGGTCTCTCACGATGTCAGCAAGTACATCGGTCATCGTGTCCATGTGGAGTTCACTCCCGAGTCGAACTTTAGTCTCAGTCGCGTGCAGTTTAGCCATGACCAACCGAAGACTGCCTTTGTAACAAATCCTCATTTGAAGACAGCGCTGAAAGAGCCTGGCAATGTAAACGTTGCTTACAATCGCCTCTTTGATAGAGCAGTAGATGGCTGGCAAAGCGGGCGTGCTGATCAAGATCAACTCGTGCTCGTGGACTGGCTACTGTTTCGGTCCCAACTGATCGATGTCTCCGCATCGCCGCGTGTGAAAGCAGTGCGCGAACGGTTCGCCAAGGCCCGTGCCGAAGCCGAGAGCCTGATTCCGAAGCCCATCCGAGCCCTTGCTCTCATGGATGGCAGTGCGGAGGACGAGCCCGTCCATTTCCGTGGCAACTATCGCACGCTCAGTCCAGAGCCGGTGCGTCGTGGGCATTTGCTCGATGCGCTTGCTACCGGAGCCGAAACGCTCCCGGCCAATGGCAGCGGACGTTTGCAGCTCGCTCACCAGATCATCTCCGCAGACAACCCGCTCACCGCGCGTGTCTTTGTCAACCGCGCTTGGCACCACCTCTTCGGACGAGGCATCGTTGAGACCGTGGATAATTTCGGCTCTGCCGGGACCAAGCCGTCGCATCCAGCGTTGTTAGACCACCTAGCGTATCGCTTTGTCCATGAGCAAGGCTGGTCTACGAAACGACTCCTCCGCGAACTCGTGCTCTCACAGACCTATCGGATGAGTAGCCAGCCTTACCCTGACAAGGCGGCCATTGATCCTACGAATCTCCTGGTGCATCGCATGCCCATCCGGCGTCTCACGGGCGAAGCCATCCGCGATCACTTGTTGCATGTGTCTGGGCGACTTGATCGCAAGCTCTATGGCAAGAGTGTCATGGTGCACATCTCTGATTTCATGAGAAGCAATCGTAGCCCCGCGGGCACTGGGCCTTTGGATGGAGACGGGCGCCGCAGTGTCTATATCGAAGGGCGCCGCAATCACATGGAGCCTCTCCTGGTCGCTTTCGACAAGCCCACGCCGTTCACGGCTATCGGCAAGCGCAACGTCTCCAGCTCGCCTGCGCAGCCACTCATGCTGCTCAACAACGAACTCGTGCATCAGGAAGCTGAACGCTGGGCCAAGCAACTCCTGGAGGACGCTTCCTTGAGCGATGGGCAGCGCATTGAGAAGGCATACTGGCAGGCCTTCGGTCGCGCCCCCGAATCTTGGGAGACGGAAGCAGCCACCGCTTTCCTGGCAAAGCAACGAACGCTGTACGAAGGCGAGGCGGTGCCCGCCTGGAAAGATCTCGCCCACACTTTGGTCAACGTGAAGGAATTCATCTTCATTAACTAACGAAATCTCATGCATTGCGGAAGATTCCAAAACTCGCCCATTAGCCGACGCAGCATGCTGCGAAACTGTGCCAATGGCTTTGGCGCTTTAGCGCTCAGCGCGCTCTCGCAGGATCGTGGCTATGGCGCTCTCAATCGAGGACTCTCCATGGCTCCGCAGCAGACGCATGCCAAGCGGCGCGCTAAGAACGTCATCTTCCTCTACATGGATGGCGGTGTTTCCCAGGTCGATTCCTTCGATCCGAAACCCCGACTAGCCAAAGAGCATGGCGAGCCCTTTCGCCCGAAGATGGAGGCGACGCAGTTTGATAACATTGGAACTGTCTTCAAGTCGCACTGGGACTTTAATCAGTATGGGCAAAGTGGCCTGCCCGTCAGCGATCTGTTTCCTCACATCGCCACACGCATGGACGATATCTGCGTCATCCGGTCGATGACCGCTGGATTCTCTGAGCACAATCAGGCCAACTTCTTTCTCCACAGCGGCTTCAGTCAACAAGGGCGCCCTAGCATGGGGGCTTGGGTCGGTTACGGACTCGGCAGCGAGTGCAACAATCTCCCGGGCTTCGTCGTGCTCAATGGTGGGCTCATTCCCTCTGGCGGTGTCGATAACTTTGGCAGCGGCTTCCTTCCTGCCAGTTATCAGGGCACGCTCTTCCGCGCCGGGAAGACACCGTTGGCTAATGTCCAACCTCTCGAAGCCGAGCCGGCGATTCAGAATCGGAAGTTACAGCTCCTTCGCAAGCTCGACCAAGGCGTGCTCGAGCGCATGGGGCAGGTGGATCAGCTGGAGTCGGCCATCGCCAACTATGAAATGGCCTACCGCATGCAGGCCGCAGTGCCAGAACTCGTCGACCTCAAAGGCGAGACCGATGCCACTAAGAAACTTTACGGCTGCGATGCCGATTACGAACAAACACGCCTCTACGCCGTGCAGTGTTTAATGGCTCGGCGCATGGTTGAGAAAGGTGTCCGATTTGTCGAACTCACCTGTCCACGCATCAAAGGAGCGGATCGCTGGGATGCCCATAACAATATCAAAGACAACCACGGCAACAACGCGCGTGCCGTTGATCAACCGATTGCTGGTCTCCTAACTGATCTCAAAGCACGTGGGTTGTTAGACGAAACCCTCGTTGTTTTCGCTGGTGAATTCGGTCGCACGCCCTTCGCCCAAGGCAGCACCGGTCGCGATCACAACCCCTTCGGTTTCTCCGTCTGGCTCGCTGGAGGCGGTGTCAAAGGCGGCATGGCTTACGGTGCCACAGACGAATACGGCTATCGCACGGTCGAGAACCGAGTCGAAATCCACGACCTCCATGCCACCATGCTGCACCTGTTAGGCATGGACCACAAACGTCTCACCTACCGATTCGACGGCCGCGACATGCGCCTCACCGATGTGCATGGTCACATTGTCCACGACATCATCCACGCCTAGAGGCTGTGGGTTAGCAGTGAGTTTTATTGAACGCTGGCAGCGTGATAGTCACGAAAGCCTAAGGACTAGATTTAGAATGAGATGTCTTTTGGATTGGTTGACTGTTGACTCAGGATCGGGACTTAATGAGGGGTAAAATGAGGACCTTCGGCTTCACCCAAACTTATGCTTCGGATCAAAGATGTTGTACGCCAAGTAATTAGGCGATGTGGGTATGACGTGCGACCAATTGCGAGCGGTTCGGGGTCAATTCGTGAGACGTTGGGGGAGTGTTATGAACATTTGAATGCGAGCGGCTTCAAGCCTGGAACGTTAGTTGATGTCGGCGTGGCAACGGGCACACCAGAACTTTACGAAGCCTTTCCGAAAGCTTACTTCCTCCTCGTCGAAGCTCTCAAGGCCTTCGAGGGCGACTTGAAATGAATCCTGCAACGCTACCAAGGGAACTATGTGCTAGCGGCGGCTGGGCTGGCTGCCGGGGAGGTCACCTTTAACGTACACTCCCATCAGCTTGATGGTTCCTCCCTTTACAAAGAGACCATGGGTTCGGTGGCCGACGGTGAAGAAGTCACTGTGCCTCAAGTCCGTATCGACGACGTCGTCAAAGAGCACGGATGTCCGGGGCCCTACTTGATCAAGATAGATATCCAGGGGGCCGAGTTGGATGCGCTAGATGGAGCCACAGAGATTTTAGGCGACACGGAAGTGATCGTTCTCGAAGTGTCCTTGTTCGAGTTCATGAAGAGAGCCCCGCAGCTAGATGATGTCATCGCCTACATGAAAGCACGGGGCTTCGTGACCTGCGATTTGGTTTATGGATGGAACCGCCCTCTCGACAACGCTCTAGGTCAGGTTTATATTGTCTTTGTTAGTGATCCGGGGGCACTCCGAAGGGAGCATGGTTATGCCCGGACAGATCAGCTCTAGGAGCTTGATCGATCTAGATTGAAGGAACGTTCACAGTGAGTCGTGCAAACAAGCGTTCCCGATCGTTCATGGGCATGCGGACGGTGACCTTGTCGATGCCAATGCCATTGGCGTCTTGGCCATAGCCATCATCGTCTACGGTGATTGTTGCGCCTTCGAGAGCATGATAGACTTCATTCCAGTGGTCGTGGTCTTTGCTGATCTCGAATCTGGGGTCGAGAGCCAATGCGCTGTCACTGCGGGCGTAGATGAATGTAAGATGCGTTTCGTCCATGGCATAGGTGTGTGAGCCAGGATTGACCCCGTCTCCAATATTGGGAAAAGTTAAGGTGACGATGTTATCAATGCCGTCCTGATCAGGATCCGCCATCATACCACCGATGGCGGAATCCGTTTGGCCAGGATGGAGATCGGCGATCCAGCGTTGCAAACGCCACCGTCGCTTGCTCTGGCAAGACCGTGATGGTCGTTACATCCACGTGGAAATCCCCGGCGGCATTCTTAACGCGTAGATCGATTTCGTAGGTGCCTGGATTGGCATAGGTCCGAGTCAATGTTGCTCGGTTGTTTAGGGCGGTGTTACTCGGACCGGCTGAGATGAGCCCTTCATACTGCGTGATGGGCCCTGTGGATCCAAGCTCATCCAATGTGAATCGCTCTCCCACTTGCACGGCCTGATCGGGGCCTGCGCCGGCTGTGATATTACGCCAGGAGCCGGGGCGGGTGGCTCCTCGCTTGATGCTGACCACATCGTCAGGATTCGTATTCGGTTCCAAGGCTAACACGATGCGGTCGATGTCCACGCCATCTTCGCGAGGCCACACCCTGAAGATCTTCGTCTCTCCACCACGCGCAACGACCTGGGCTGGTCCACTACCAGGCACTTCACCAATCCATAACCAATCGCTACTATCATTCTGGCGAATGCCGTTGAGGCCGGTCACAGGAAGTTCGGAGCCGACGTGCAGACTATCGGAGCCACTATCTTCGCCGCGCATTCGTACCCAGACATTGAAGGTCCCGCCTCGTCGAAAGCGAATGGGGAACTCCAAGGCTGGAGAGTCTTCAGCTTCGCGATCTCGAAGCCCACTGTCAGGCCCACCCTGCACGAAGACATTCGCGCAGGCATCGCTTCCGACGCCTTGAATCCAGTTGCTACTGAGCCAATCTTCTCGCCCAGGCAAGATTGCTTCATAGTCCTCTGCCTCGAAGGCTACCTGCCCGTCACGTTCGACAAAGGCATTCTCCACGCTACTGACCACTGGACGGCCAGCTGAGATGGTCATCGTGTCAGCGATGGTCTGTCCCTCGCTATCGGAGAGCTGCAGCTGGAATTGGTAGACGCCCGCAGCCCCTAACATCACCGTTGTATCAACAATGGTCACCGCGTCTGGTCCCCCAATCAAGGTCCATTGCGCCGATGCGATGGGTCATCGGGAGATGATTGGGCTCAGGGCAAACGTGTCATTGATGTAACCCGATTGATCGCGATCAAGATGCAGCGGCAAGGCTTCTCGTGCCAAGGTCACGTAATCGATGTCGGTGTTTCCATCGGCATCGGCTACGGTGAGCTTGAAAGGATACGTGCCATCCTGAGGTAGGTAGATCTCAGGCTGTGCTGTGTCAGCGTTGGTGAGCGTCGTCGAATACCTCCCAGCCACCAGTTCCCATTGGTAACTGGTGATGGGTCCAGCGGATTCCTGACTGTCTAGTGTGATGTTTTGTAAGAACGAGAAGTGGCGATTTCCCCCGGCCTCTGCCTCCACGGGGGGGCGGTGGCTCCACCTTCATTTGGGATCATGACCCAAGCAGTGGCAGTGGAAGCTTCTCTACCTCGTGAGTGGGAAGTTCTCATGAATCGGCAGACTGATTTCGTAGTCGGGCCATCTTCCCTTTCGACAGCTCGATGCTGAGATCTATCAACTCGCCTGTCAATTGTTTGAACTTCTTATACTCAGCGTTCTCGGAGCCCAA
>CALLLI010000351.1 GCA_938082635.1 uncultured Verrucomicrobiales bacterium | reverse complement strand
ACGTTACCAGCGAGATTACTGATCCAAAGATCAGGCTAATGATGTGCGTGCATTTCATAAATCTGTGAGAGGGAAGTTGCTTCTGTAGGTTGCTTTTCTAGGTAACACCAATCAAGGCATTCGGTCTTAAGATTGCTCACTCTATCCTGCCTCCCTATACCACTAGATTGGCCTTATTCTGTATCCAACAGCCTCGCCAGGTGACTCCTCTGCCGCTCACCCATCTTGTTCGACTTCCGCCGATTCAGCGTGCGAGGCATGAACTCCAAGTTCCCTATCCAGTTCTCGAATCGCGGGGCCTTGGACATTGGAACGATATGATCCACCTCAGCTTGCTCGCCAGTATAGGGCCCTCTCGTGATTGTTGGTGCTCTTCCTCTACGAAGCTTCGCTAGATTGTCTTCGGTGAGGCACCCAAGCCGCTCTAAGATCGTTAGGTTCCGTCAGAGCGACTCCTTCGCTAGTTGCCCCCGTGGCGTCCTGACTTGCCCTGTAGCATCAATGATAGAAGCGGGAGTGATTCCATCCACCTGGGCAACGTGGAGCCAGTAGCAGGCTTTCCTGAGACGTGGGTTGGCTGCACGATCACTCTTTAGTGTGTCGAGCTTGGCGGCTTGGTGAAGCTCAGCATTTCATGCGGCAGTCGAATTTCTGGACACTAGGGGTGTCGACTACGGTCCCGACCTTCTATACTGGGTGCCGAACCAGGACAAAGAAGCTCGCTTCAACGCGGTGGTGCATCCTTCGGAGGGCATCGCTCACGGGTTCGTTGGAACGGCAATCACCCTCACCAATGATGAGGTCATCGAGGGGCTTGTCTTCAGCATGAGCGATCCCGTGGTGGTGGTATCGACCGGTGGTGTCGAGCAACTGGTTCCCAAGAAACGCATCAAGCGAATGAAGAAGATGAAGAAGAAGTCTCTTATGCTCTTGGCGGATCAGTTAGGCTTCACGGCAGTACAACTCGCCGATCTCGCGGCGTATTTGGAAAGCTATCAGTGCTCCCCTTTTATGAGTTCTTAGGATATTGCGAGAGCCGATTAGGGCGTCGTCGTTGCTGGGGCGATCTCACGGTAGGGGCGCCGGGCTTGATAGACGTTGAGGCGACGACGGAGGTCATTTGCGAGCTGGTCATCGTTGGCAAGCGAGAGTGCGCGTTCAGCGGTCTTGATTGCTGAGTCAAAGTTGCCCGTGGCGGCGAGTGCGGCTGCTAGGGTGTCGAGGACCGCTGGGTTGGTTTGCTCGCTGGCCTGAGAGGCTTTCTGAGCGAGTTCCAGGCTCTCCTTCGGGGCGCGAATGGCGGCGTTGCTGTGGGTTGCGAGGAGCCAGGCGAGTTCGTTCATGGCTAGGAGCGAGTCTGGTTGAAGGCGGAGGGCGGTTCGGTAGTGGATGACGGCTTCTTTGGCGCGTCGGACGCGGACTAGGGAATGGGCTAGCCAGAGGTGGGCGGTTCCGTCCTTGGGGGCTGAAGTTGCTAGGCTCTCTAGTAGTGGCACGGCCTCGGCATAGCGCTTGGCTTGAACGAGTGCTAGGCTGAGCATTTTGTGGGTGTTGCGATTCTCTGGTTGGGTTTGGAGGGCCAGCTGAAGATGTGGGGCGGCTTCGGCGAAACGGCGTTGCTTGAAGAGCATGGTGCCTAGTTCCAAGTGGACGCGCGGCTGGCGAGGATCAAGTTCGGAGGCTCTGACATAGGCGCGAATGGCTTCTTGGACGCGTCCTTGGACACGGAATTCGTTGGCGACCATGAAGTAGGACTCTGCGAGGCCTTGATGCGCGCGTGGGTCGGAACTGATCGCGAAGGTGTCGAGGTAGGCTTTGGCGGCCTCGGGTTTGCCGAAGCTCATGAACTTGTCGATCATCACGGTGGGGGTGGCTGGCCAGGGGCCTTCGATCCATTCGCCTGGGAAATGAGCGGCCTCTTGTCGAAGGCGTTCGTCAGACGTATCTAGCAGAGTGATGTCATTTGCCAACTGAGCGATGCTCACCGGCCCTTTGTAGATGGCGGCGACTTTGCCTTGGGAATCGAGGAGCAGGCTGCTTGGAATGGGGAACGAGTCGAATTTGTCTAACATCGCTCGACCTGCGACTTCTAATGTTTCTAAAAACGTGGGCGTGGCTAGGCCAAGCTCGAAGGTGAATCCGTGTTTCTTTAGGTAGGCGTGGACGATGGCGAGGCGCTCTGTGTTGGGGGCGTCTGGCTCATCGACGCTGAGCGCGAGCACGTGCAGGCCCATTTGCTGAAGCTGAGTGCGGTCTTTCTCCCAAGACTGCAGTTCTGTCAGGCAAGGGGCGCACCAGGTGGCCCAGAGATTGACGAGCACCGGCTTGCCTGTTTCGGGGAGGGGCTGATCCTTTCCCTCGAGCGTCTGGTAACGCGTCTGTGGAAAGGGGAGTCTCGATGCCATGATCGTGCGTGCGCGTTGAGAAGAGTCTGGGAGCGTCGCTGCGTTAGGGAGTTGCCTTTGAGTAGGAGGAAGCCAGGGGCGCGCGTTGCCTTCGCCCTTTGTGATGGTGGCGAACTGCCCGGGGGCGATGCCCTGGATGGATTCGAGGCTCGTGGTGCCGGGCCATCGGACGTCTACGGCGGCGATGGTCTCGCCTTCTTTAAGTCCGAAATGCAGCCAAGTGCTTGATTGGGCTAGGAATCCGTGTCCGGCGCGGACTGTGCGTGTCCGTTTCTGGTCGTTCACGGTTAGCTGGATACGAGCGCCGATGGTTGATGGCCCTAGCAATTTGATGGAGAGGAAAGTGTTCCTGCTTTGCGATTGGTTGTGCTGCAGGCGGAGGCGGGGTGCGGTCCGGTTGCTGATCCAAAAGTCTAACTTTCCGTCGAAATCCCAATCGGTCACACTGATGGAACGGCCGTCATCCAGCATGTCCAAGCCGCTTGCTCCTGAGATGTCCGCATAGCGTGGCATGCCGTCTTCTGTCGCACCGAGATTGAGGAAGGCGCTATTTCTCTCAAAGCCACTGTAGGAACGTCCTTCTTCTAACATCGTGTTCAGTGCTTTCCATGCCTGACGGTAGGCGTAGGTGGCGTTCGCCCCTGTGGAGGCTCCCGGGGATTGCGACGAAACTCGCCGCCAGGCGAAACTTCATAAGTCGCCGGTATCGTCGGTGGTGATCATGCCGTTCGCCACGACGAGGTCTTCTGCGCCATCGTTGTTCAGATCGATGAAATTGGAACTCCAGGCCCAACGTGCCCGGTTCGCGCCTGAGGTCTGTGTGGCGTCTTTGAAAGTCCCATCACCAGAATTCACATAGACCGAATTTCCCCGGGCGTGACGTCGGGCTTGGTTGCGGGTGGCCTCATCGCCGCCAGGGAGGAAGGCCTTCTGTGGTGTGATGCGATTGCCAGCGTTCGACCACATGTTGCCTACGTAGAGATCCATAAAGCCATCGCCATTGTGATCGCCCCAACTAGCAGACATCCCGGGACCGATATCGACCACGCCTGCATCCACCGCGACATCCGTAAAAGTGCCATCATCATTGCGGAAGAGATTGTTTCGACCAAAGTCGTTGGCGACGTAGAGATCTTGGTCGCCATCGTCATCGTAATCTTCCCACGCACAGGCCAAGCTGAATCGCTGATTGTTGGCATTCATGCCCACTTCTTGTGTGACGTCGGTCAGGGAGAAATCGCCTTGATTGCGAAGGAGCATGTTGGGACCGCCGTTGTTGGCATCGTAGTAGGGCATGGGAATACCGAGAGCGCCTTGTTCTGCTTTTAGTGCGCTACTGGCATCGCGTCCACACACATACACATCGATGAGGCCATCTCCGTCATAGTCAGTGGCAGCCATGGAGTTGATCTGCCCTTCGCTGGGAAGCTTCTTGCGTTGCGTGAAATGACCTTTGCCATCATTCTCATAAAGCACCACGGCCCAGGCTAAGCCCACCACGAGATCTTGGTCGCTGTCGTTGTCGAGATCGATGAGCAAGGCACTGCGGCAGAAGTCGAGGAAGTTGACGCTAGACTCAAGAGAGATGTCCTTTGCGGTGCCGTCGGGTTGATGGAGGAATAGGCGGTTTGGCAATCCGCCGGGTTGCAGGACGTAGACATCGTCCAGAAGATCGCCATTCACATCGCCGACCACGACCCCTTGCGCGCCTAACAAATCGGCGACCAAGCTCCTATCGGAGCGGGCGCGCCAGTAGTCGAAGCTTCTCGCCAACTGCTCGTCGTAGCCTTCAGTGGAGGCCAAGACCTGAGGCGCGATGTCCTCGAATACGATCTTGCCTTCACCAGGAGAAGCTTCCCGATAGTCGGTGACTCGGACGCGCTTCAAACGATGCGGTTCTTCCGCCGTCCATTGCGTTTGCCAAGTTGAGGTGATCTGCCGCCAGCCGTGATTGAGTTGTCCGCGCATCTCGAAGAGGAAATGCGCTTCGACGATTTCGCCAAGGTGCTTCACATGCATCACCTTGAACTTGGCATGGGTGTGAGACCCGTCCGCGAGTGGCTGTGATAGAAATGTCAGCGCTTTACGAAACGCCAGTGTCCCACGATGTCGGTTTAACTGCTCATCCTCACCTTGGAGAATCACCATTTCGTGCTGACGATACAGGTTGGACAATGACTGAGGGCGCAGCGCGGTCGACACGATGTCAGGAGAGAGCATGGACGCCAACGCTTCTTCAGCCTGGTCCTCTGGATGTGCTAAGACGGCCCCGATTCCGATATTCATGGCCTGTCCCACGATCTCGCTGAAAACTTCGCTGGCCCAGCCGACCTCG
>CALLLI010000350.1 GCA_938082635.1 uncultured Verrucomicrobiales bacterium | reverse complement strand
CACGCCGCAGATCACCAGGGGTGGGTGCCCCTTGGTGTGCCCAGACAGCGCGAGTAGCGGCGTTTCAGGCCTCGACGGGGCGAAATCCGGCCCCCGATGCACCGATGCACGACTAACAAGCAGCCATCTACTCAAGGGGATTCTTACATTGAGACATCGTGAATAGGATAGACTAGGCGACGCCATCTCCGCAGCCGGCATCACAGGGAAGGTGGATTCCATGAATCTCGTGCCCACCACACCATCAAACTGCTCGTGAGGTTCAGTACCAAAAATCTCCAATACCTCCAGCGGTGCAAGGCACTCAGTCTCAAGTAACGGTGCAGAGACCACAAGAAAACTAACAATACCATTGTTAGTGCCTATTAACATCACTCAAGTCTATTCGCTAGATTCACCCTTCATTCGAACGATCCGGTGCACTCGAATCACCTACCAGACCGCGGCCACCTTCTCTCACAGCCCAATCAATGGATGGAGGCACCAAGCTCAAAAAGAACACCTTTCAGAGAACAGACCGATCAGTTCATACCTCTCCCCTTCTATCACCCCACCGAAACTCAATCGCCCTTTAGATCTTGAACCCAACAGACAAGTCTGTATGGTTCGTCTCATGAAAAAAACAAACGCACGCGAGCGCCTTCTTGGGACCGCAGCCGACCTCTTTACGGAACGAGGGTATGGAGCGGTCGGGATCAACGAGATCATTGCGAAGTCCGAAACCGCCAAGGCTAGCTTCTACCACCATTTCCCGAGTAAGGAGAACCTGTGCCTGACATGGCTTGAGGAGACTCATGCAAGATCCGATACCCGCCATGATGCGATCTTGAACGAACCCGGCGATGCTGAAGAGAAGGTGATACACTACTTCGCTAGTCTAAAGGAGTGGATGAAGACAAAGGACTTCCGCGGCTGCCCCTTCACAAACACAGTCTCCAGTTTGGACAAGGCTTCTCCTCCTATTTCCGAACAGATCGAGCTCCACAAATTGTCCATTCGAGACTTCTTCAGCGCTCTAGCGCGAGAGATGGCCCCCGCAGGTTCAGCGTCTCGACGTTTGGGAACCACATTCTTTTTGCTCTACTCAGGAGCCACAACAGAAGCACAGAACTTGCGATCTAACTGGCCCATTGATGCCGCGGTGGAAAGTGTGCGCCATCTCATCAGTGCAAGCAAAGAGGCTTCAGCCAAAGCCTAACTAAACCAAGTTATTCCTTCTCCCTCCCTTTATACTTCTATCTCCATGAGTAATCTACCTCAACTGCAACCGCTCGACGTCCACAACAAGAAACTCCAATCCAATGTGCATCCCACGGACTGGCAGAATCCTACCCCAGACGGCACCTACAACATGGTCGTCATCGGCGGCGGCACCGCTGGGCTTGTCACCGCTGCGGGTGCTGCTGGACTCGGCGCGAAGGTGGCGTTGATAGAACGTGATCTCCTTGGGGGCGATTGCCTCAATGTGGGATGTGTTCCCTCAAAGGCTATCATTGCGGCAGCACGCCGGGCCGCCCAAGTGCGCGACGCGGCAGAGTTTGGGATCAACGTTCCCGAAGGTGTCACCACTGATTTCGGAAAAGCCATGGAACGCATGCGCAAGTTGCGCGCCGACATCAGCACGCACGATTCCGCGCAGCGCTTCACGGACCTGGGCATCGACCTCTATCTCGGTGGCGGCAAGTTCATCGACGCCAACACCATCGAAGTCGCTGGCCAGCAACTGAAGTTCAAAAAGGCGTGTATCGCTACGGGTGCCCGCGCCTCCGCACCGCCCATTCCCGGTCTTGATACGGTTGACCACCTAACCAATGAGAACCTATTCTCCCTGACGGAATTGCCAAAGCGTTTCGGGATCATCGGGGCAGGACCTATCGGTTGTGAAATGGCGCAGAGCTTTGCGCGCCTTGGCTCCGAGGTGTTTGTTGTCGAGACGGCAGCAGGAGTCCTCCCAAGAGAGGACCCAGAGGCTGCCGCAATTGTGCAAGCCTCCCTGAAGAAGGATGGCGTGAAGGTCCTTTGCTGCGGTCGCGAATTAAAACTCAGCCCAGTCGAAGGCGGCAGTGTGCGCATGAAGGTCGACGTTGACGGCAGCGGCTACGACCAAGTCGTCGATCAATTGCTAGTCGCCGTCGGCCGAGCCCCAAATGTGGAAGGCTTGGGATTGGAAGACATCGGCGTGGACTTCACCAAGAAAGGCGTCGTCGTCAATGACAAGCAGCAGACGACGGTGTCGCACATCTATGCTGCGGGGGACATCTGTTCATCCTATCAATTCACTCACGCCGCCGACTTCATGGCGCGCAATGTGATTCGCAATGCTCTCTTCATGGGCCGCGCCAAAGCCAGTTCCCTTGTCATTCCCTGGGCGACTTACACTGAACCCGAGATCGCACACGTCGGGCTCTATGAGAAGGATGCTAAAGAGAAAGGCGTCGAGATCGATACTTTCACCCAGCCACTCAGTGGTGTGGACCGCGCCATTCTTTCCGGAGAAACCGATGGCTTCGTCAAAGTGCATGTGCGCAAGGGAACGGACGAACTCGTCGGTGCTACGGTCGTCGGCGCAAACGCCGGTGACATGATTGGCGAGCTCACCTTGGCCCTGACCAATGGCATTGGGCTTGGCAAGATCGCCAATACGATCCACCCCTACCCCACCGTCGCTGAAGCCATTCGCAAAGTGGGTGATCTGTATAACAAGACTCGACTTACTCCAAGGGTCGCCTCGATCATGAGCATGTGGCTGGCCTGGACTCGCCGATAAGAAACCTCTACAGCCTCACTCTATTATGGACACCAAACCATCCGATCACGCAGCACGAAGCCTTGTCATTCACGAACAACTCCGTGGCAAGATCGGCATCTTCAATAAGCTACCCGTGAAGACGCGGGACGACCTCTCGATCGCCTACACACCAGGCGTGGCGCGCCCTTGCGAGGTCATTGCTCAAGACAAGAGCGCCGCTTCACGCCTCACGATCAAAGGCAACGCCGTGGGGGTCGTCAGCGACGGCTCGGCGGTACTCGGTTTGGGAAACATTGGGCCCTTGGCAGCCATCCCCGTCATGGAAGGCAAGGCCATGCTCTTCAAGGAATTTGCAGGCATCGATGCCTGGCCAATTTGCCTCGACACTCAAGACGCGGACGAAATCATCGAGACCGTTCGCCGCATTGCGCCCGTCTTTGGCGGCATCAATCTTGAGGACATTGGCGCTCCCAAATGTTTCTACATTGAAGAAGCGCTGCAGGACTTAGGCATCCCCGTCTTTCATGATGATCAACACGGCACCGCCATCGTGCTCTTAGCGGCGCTAATCAATGCGGCCCAAGTCGTTGAGCGCCCACTTGAGAGCCTGCGAGTGGTCATCAATGGAGCCGGTGCTGCAGGCACAGCCATTGCCAAACTCTTGCGCTGTGTCGGGCAGAATCCAGATGTCTGTATTCCAGTGAAAGACATCGTGGTCTGCGATTCCAAAGGAGCGATTCACTCGGGGCGCGAGGATCTCAATCCTCAGAAAGAAGCCCTACTCAGCTTCACGAACCTGACGCAACGCGCGGGGAAACTTCCAGAAATCCTCAAAGGAGCCGATGTCTTTATCGGCGTGAGCAAAGGCAACCTCATCGGCGCTGCGGAAGTGAAATCGATGGCCAACGATCCTATCATTCTAGCCATGGCCAATCCAACTCCCGAGATCATGCCCGATCTGGCACGCGAAGCAGGTGCTGCTGTAGTCGGCACCGGTCGGAGTGATTTCCCGAACCAGGTGAACAACGTGCTCGCCTTTCCTGGCATCTTTCGCGGCGCTCTCGATGCTGGCGCCACCCGCATCACCGAGTCCATGAAGATCGCGGCCGCGCGTTCCCTAGCAGATGCCGTCATCGAGCCTACGGCCGAACAAATTCTCCCAGAGCCCCTTGACCTCAGCGTGGCTCCGCGCATCGCAGCCGCCGTATCAGCAGCCTGGGAAGCTGAATTTGGACTATGAAATCTCATCCTCATACCTTCACAAACGCCGACGGACATCAACTCGCGGCAATGCTCGATCTCCCCACGCTGGGAGATCCACGTGCCTACGCGCTATTCTCACACTGTTTCACCTGCAACAAAGATCTCCGCGCGGTACGCCACATTTCCGAAGCGCTGACCGACTTGGGAATAGGCGTCTTTCGTTTCGACTTTCCTGGCTTGGGCAGCAGTGAAGGCTGCTTCTCGGAAACCACCTTCTCCACAAACGTGGACGACCTGTATCGAGCCGCACAGTACCTCGAAAGCATCGCCGAGGGCCCACAGATCCTCATCGGACATTCGTTAGGCGGAGCGGCAGCCATTCGGGCCGCTTCCCTGATCGAATCCATCCGGGCCGTAGCGACGATCGGCGCCCCCGCCGATCCCTCCCATGTCGCTCATCTTCTGGACGCCAAGCGCGAGGAAATCGACACGAAAGGAGAAGCCACCGTTGCCATTGCAAAGCGTGACTTCCTCATCAAGAAGGCCTTCATCGATGATCTCAACGCCATCCCCATGGAGGAGGCCACCCGTCAGTTAGGCAAAGCGCTCCTCATCCTACACTCTCCGGTTGATGAGACGGTAGGAATTGAGAACGCCGCGAAGATCTACGAGCGCGCGCTTTACCCCAAGAGTTTCATTTCCTTGGACCATGCCGATCACCTCCTGACCAGCCCAAAGGATTCCGTCTACGCAGGCCGCACCATCGCTTCATGGACGGAACGCTATCTAACGCCGTCCCAGGACACGACTTCAGAAGATGAAGTGATCGCACGACTAGGTAAGACCGGGTTACGAACCGATCTTCTCATCAACGGAAAGGCATTCGTTGCCGATGAACCTGTGGCCGTTGGCGGCACCAATCTCGGCCCGACACCCTACGACTTCCTAACAGCAGGACTCGGCGCTTCCACGGCGATGACGTTGCGACTCTATGCCAATCACAAGAAATGGCCGCTCGACGCAATCGAAGTGAAGCTCCGCCACGATAAGATCCACGCCAAAGATTGTGAAACCTGTGAAACCGAGACAGGCAAAGTCGATCTGATCAAGCGCACGCTGATTCTCAAAGGCGATCTTGATGAGGCGCAACGGGCCAGACTAGCAGAAATTGCAGATCGATGCCCAGTCCACCGGACCTTGGAGTCTGAAGTGAAGGTCACGACCAATCTTGCCAAGTGATTCTCCTAGATTGTAGGGCGGGCACCCCGCCCACCGGACCATTCGCCTTCCATCCATTAAGTTGCGCGAGGTGTCGAACGGTGCGAAAGGGCAGCATGCCCTCGCCAGCGACATCAGATTCCTTGGTTGAGCCCATTCGGAAACGCGTTGGAGGCTCCCTCGCACGCCTCTCACCGCTGAAACGCCTCGAGATGCTACGAAAGAATGCCTTGCTGCTTCAGGGCGGCTGTTGGAAACCTCCTCTAGATGATGGAACCATCGTTCGAAAAACTGTTGGTGCTTCTCGCTGAAGGCGGGGTTGAGTTTGTTCTCGTTGGAGGCGTAGCCGTCACGCTTCATGGCTATGTCAGGCTAACCGAAGACGTGGACATTCTCCTTGAAGATTCTAAGGCCAACGTCAGTCAATTACTTGCAGTGCTCGCGGACTACGGAGAGGGATTCGCTCGTGAGTTGTCGCTTGCCGACTTCACCCCTGAAGAGGGTGCCATACGCATCGTTGAAGAAATTGAGCAGTGCCAGATCGACATCTTTACTCGCATGTCAGGGCTGACATACAGCGATCTGAACAAAGATGCTGAGTTCTTCCAACTCGGCGACAAGTCCATTCAATACGCTTCCAAAGCGGCACTCATTCAGCTGAAATCGAAGTCAGTCAGAGAGACAGCTCAGATGGACGCGCGGGCCCTTCGTCAGCTGGCAGACGATCCTGAAGCTTTCAGTTAGTCCATTTTCGATCGATTTGGGAGAGCTCATGGGACACTCGAACCGCCGAACTCGATGCCCGTCCCTATAATCGTCAACCTACAAGCGATCACTTGGTGATGTCGACCCGGTAGAACTTCCTCACGGAGGTGCCATGGAGATCAGTCACCGAGCGCTCGTCGCCCTCGTCGCTCACCGTGGCACCTGTGAGGGTGGGCCAGTTGGGATTGGGCAGGGTGGTGCTCGTCTTCACGGTGTAGGTGCGATCCGTCAGGCGTGGGCTGAAGATGACCTGTGTCTGCCCGGGCTCCGGCTCCAGGCGCTGGTCGAAGAAGGACGTCGGATCCGTGGGGATGACTCCGGCGATGAATTCGAAGAAGTTGTCCTGTTTATCGCCGTCCACATCGATGCCGGGGGCGGCGGCCGAGTTTCCTACGCCGAAATAAAGCACCTGCCAGTCGTCGTCGATGCCGTCGGCGGCGTAAATGCCGAAGTCATCGGCGTTGGTGTTGTTGATCGTCAGCGGGAGCAGTCCGATATCGCCAGCGAAGCTTCCCTGCGCGGTGGCGGCGGTGTCCTCATAGAAGATGCCCGCAGTGGCGAGGCCGTTGGTGTCGATCCCTGTGAGCGGGCCGCTCTGCACGCTCCAGGTGATCGAGTCCGCTGCCAACGCAATGGTCGTGCTGTCGTCGAGCAACTGCGCGGCGCTGAGCTGGCGCGTACCGCCCTCATCCACGCTCGTCGGCGAAGCGGCGAGCTGCAGCGCGGCCACCTCGTAGAGCTGGCCGATGTAGCCCGCCTTCGCGATCTCGGCGGGGGAGGCCACCGTGGAGATCCCCACGATGCCGCCTACGCTGCCATCGTTGGTGTAGGCAGCGCTGGTAGCTCGCTGACCGCCGCTGTCCATGGTGTCGGTCGGCACGGTGTAGCTACTGCTGGTGCGCAGGTCGGCTTGGACGGTGGCGACGAATGCCAGTAACAGCAGAACTGGCGACGCGATGCGAGGCAGCGGTGTTTTGTGGTGTTGGTTCATTGGTTAGCTTGTGTTGACTGTGTCGTTGGGTAGGAAAGGCCCGGAGCTTTCGCGGAGTGCTCTCCGCTACTCACACCGGAGCTTGGCTTGGTTTCTTCGCCTCGAATGATCACATTCGGGGACGGGACGGTGGTCCGGGTCAGCCGGGAAGTCTGAGATGCAACGGATTTTTGGACCAATATTCGCTTAATTAGATGTTAGTATTTTCTTCGAATTCGCTAGGTGTTCGGTAGCCTAAAGAAGAGTGTTTTCGATTTGTGTTATAGTAACAATCAAGGTAGCCGAATAGTTCCGTTCGGGCCTCTTCTTCGTCCTCAAAGACTCCTTCTCGGACCATTTCCGCCTTCAGAGTTCCTATCATTGACTCTGTCCAGGCGTTGTCATACGGGTTTGCTCTTGCCGACATGCTTTGGAGCATTCCTG
>CALLLI010000349.1 GCA_938082635.1 uncultured Verrucomicrobiales bacterium | reverse complement strand
TGGCCTATCATCACGGCGTGGAGGGCTTCACCGAGGTGGATCCGGTGAGTGGGCAAGTGGTGCCCGTGTCGGCGGCGACGCGACAATGCAAGACCGTTTGGGAACTGCTAGGCGAACGTGGCCTGCGCAGTCATGTCGTGGGCTGGTTTGCCACTCAAGGCGAGCGGGATCTGGATGGGTGCATGGTGTCGAACATGTATGGTCACTTGAAAAACGTGACCGAGGACCAGGAGCCGGAAGATTGGCCCCCTCCGATGCCGGGGACGTATTGGCCGGAATCACTGGCCGAGGGCATGAACGAACACCGGATCAGTTCGCATGAGATCCATCCCGATGCGGTGTTGCGCGCCTTTGTCCCGGACGCGCCCAAGGTGGATCAGCAACGCGATCACAAGCTGGGCGATCTGCGAGAGAAACTCGCGGAAGCCTACTCGGTGCAAGCGGCCGCGACTTACTTGATGGAGAAGGATCCGGATTGGCAGTTCATGGCCGTCTACTTCCGGGCTCTGGATGAGATCAAACATTTCTTCATGCACTATCATCCGCCCAAGATGGAGGGCATCCCGGATCGCGATTTCGAGATCTACAAGGAGGTGGTGACGAGCACTTACCGGGCGCATGACATGATGTTGCAACGGCTGATTCAGTTAGCCGGACCGGAAACGGCGGTGGTGCTGATTTCCGATCATGGATTTCACAGCGATCATCTGCGGCCGAAATTCACCCCACGCGTACCGGCCGGGATCACGGTGTGGCATCGGCCCCAGGGCGTCTTTGCCGCGCGCGGGCCTGGCTTCAAACAAGACGAGTTGATCCATGGCGCGCGTTTGTTAGACATCACGCCGACGATCTTGCACTACTTTGGCCTACCCGTGGGTGAGGACATGGAGGGGCGCGTGCTCACCGAAGCGTTTAGCGAGGACCGGTCGGTGGAAACCATCCCGACCTGGGAGAAGGCAGGCGAGACCCAACGGTCACGCGGTTCCTTGAGTGAGGCGGAGAGTAAGGCCTTGCTAGATCAGTTTGTGGCCCTGGGCTACATTGATGAAGTCTCGGACGATCCCACGGAAGCGGCGGCAGAGACGCATCGGGAGAACAAGTGGAATCTGGCCCGAGCCTGTCTCTACGGAGCCAAGGATGAAATGGCCCTGCCACTTCTGGAAGATTGTTATGAAGCCTATCCGGAACGCACGGATTACGCGCAGCAGTTGGCGCAGTGTCAGTTAAATCTGGGGTTATTCGAAGACGCCGAGGCAACCTTGGAAGCGGTGTTGGAAAGCTTTGGAAGAACCGAGGGTGCGCATTTGCTGCGGGCGCACATTGCCCTTGAGAAAGAAGAATACGCCGAGGCGCTGGCACAACTCGAGGTGGTGAAGGCGCGTGAAGCGGAGGAGCCACAAGTGCTGGTGCCCTTGGCGCGGACCTATCTGGAACTGCGTCGCTGGGACGAAGCCATGAGCACGGCGGAGAAGATTCTGCAACTCGATCCTAACAACGCGCAAGCCTGTCTGATTCTAGCACGGGCGCAGTTGCATCGTGGTGAGACGGAGGAGGCGACGGCATGGGCCTTGGATGCGATCGGCTATCAGTATGGCAATCCGCGGGGTCATTTCTTGTTAGGCGTGGCGCTCTCACAGGAAGGCGCTTGGGAAAAGGCATGCACGGCCCTGGCAAACACCTTGAAGCTGGATCAGACATTCTATCCTGCGTATCGCTACCTGGCAGCGGCACTGCGCGCCACGGGACGACCGGACGAAGCCTTGCAAACCGAACTGCAGCTGATCGCGACGCGGCGAGAGACGAGCGTTGCGGATGCGGAACGCACCGCTCGGCTACGCACGGAAGCAGTGGCTCGCGCCGGCGAGCGACGGGTGGCGCGGCGGCAGAAACGTGAGGAGGCGGCCCAGCGCGAGACGGAGGCGGCCGCCGTGGAATCAATGGATTTCGTGTTGGTGTCAGGGCTCCCACGCTCGGGCACCTCGCTGATGATGCAGATGCTGCAAGCGGGGGGCCTAGAGTTGATGACCGATGGGGCACGTGCTGCGGACGAGGATAATCCGGAGGGCTATTGGGAATGGGAGGCGATCAAGAAACTACCCAAGAACCCGCGCATACTGGAAAAAGTGGAGGGGAAAGTGGTGAAAGTGATTTCTGCCCTGCTGCCACACCTGCCGCCCCGGCATCGGTATAAGATCCTGTTCATGCGTCGGCCAGAGACGGAGGTGGTGGCCTCGCAGTGGAAGATGTTAGAGAACCGGCAGCAAGCGCCCGTGTCAGAGAGGGAACATTTGGAGAAGACCCAGGGACAACACGTGGAGCAGATGTTAGAGCGACTGAAAGAGAGTGATCGGGTGGAGGTCTTGGAAGTGGATTATCCAGATCTGGTCGCGGCACCGGGGCCGTGGATAAATCGCGTGACGGCGTTTCTTGGTGAGGAGAAATTTCCTCGTGTTGAGGAAATGGTAGGGATGGTGAAGCCCGAGCTTTATCGAAACCGGGGGGTGAGCCAGAAACCGGATTGATGGGCAACCTCGAAAGGACACGAATGAAGGAGATGGCGGATGGGATTGAATAGCGATACGAAGGCCCTGACCTTTCGTGAAGCTTATGCTGATGAAACGGCGCGGGCGGCTTCGTTGTGCACGCCGGGCCCCGTCAAGCCTGGTGAAGGACCGACGCGCTGTTTCGTGGCGGTGAAAGACTATCCGGTGGAGCGGCTCGTCGGGGCGGCCTTCTATCGAGAAATTCCTAACTCATTGACAAATACGAGTGTGGCTGAATGCGAGTGGGCGATGATTGCAGGGCTGGCAGGTAGCGATCATGAGTTGGCCTTTCTAGCCGCCTTGCTAGAGCGGGTTCGTGAAACGCTGCCCGAAGCGACGGCCTTGCAGACGTCCGCCTGGTGGCCGGAGAGAGGCGCGGCGTTTCTCACGAAAGCCGGGTGGCAGATGGGCGAGGGTCGCGTGCCGTATGCGGGCCAGGCAGCGGCATGGGTGGCGATGTTAGCTGAAGGCGAGGCATCAACGGGAGAAGGGCCCGAGAGGATTCGACCACTTGAGGTGGAGGATTTCAAGGGATTGAAGACGCTCTTGTGTGGGGGAGATCGCCCACAGATGCGCCCGAGCGATCTGGCGCATGGTTTTCAGACGGCCTGGGGCCAGTCCCCCGCTTTGTTTGATCCGCGCTGTTCGGCGGTGTGTTTGTGCGGGGATCAGCCGATTGCTGTCTGCCTGGCCAATGTTCACCAGACCCACTTAATTATTCAGTGTCTAGCGGCGGAGAATGATTCGCAAGTTGATCGCTTGTTGAAGACGGCCCTAGAAGGGGCGGCCACGCTAGGCGCGGAGGAG
>CALLLI010000348.1 GCA_938082635.1 uncultured Verrucomicrobiales bacterium | reverse complement strand
AATGGATCACAGGGGTGCCTCCAAACTCCGATCGGATACTCAGTGGCTGATACGTTCCATTAACTCGCGGCCCATCACCTGACACCGAATGCCGCCCGCCATTCGGACTGTATTCCTGTGCCCATTTACGTTTCTAGGGTTAGGCGAAAAGTGGATCACCGGGGTGCCTCCGAACGCAAATCTGGCCCTCCTCGGCTAAATCCTAGTCGCTTTCGGTCCCTTCGGATTGGTCCACGGAACGCTGCCGCATTCCGCACGGTCCGCTGTGCCCATTCACGTTTTTAGGCTTAGGTGTCCTGGCCTTCGAGGTGTCTCGCAACGTTCTCTGTGTGCTGTCGATCCCCAAATCGATCCAGGAGATTAAGTGCTTTGCCCGTTTAGCCGACCTCGTTGTCCTTCCTTTCGCTCCGGCTGGGTTCAACTCCCCCATGCCACTAACTTGTTGATTATGAGGTGGTTAAAAGGAGTAATGCTAGGGTGGTGAACCCCTGTCCTAATGGATAAGCGGCCTTAGATTCTTAAAAACAAGGGTTATGGCAACCTAAACAGCGTCTCTGGTCACATTTGTGGTCACATGTGCCGCTAGGACAATGGAGTTCGATGAGGGTAGCGATCAGACCAATGGGGCACAGACGATCTCTTTTCCGGGTGATGAGGTCGAGCGAGACAGGATCCGCACAATTTGGAACCCTATGATCTCATGGTGTCGCCGAATGAACGATTGATCCAGCCGGACCGAATCCAGAAAGGACAGCTGCCAATTGAAGGAAGACGCAGTTCAAGGCGCTACTCGAGGCGGCGGAAACCTTGCCTGACGTCACGGCGAGCTGAATCGATTGAATCTTCGTCCGCGCTCATCGATTAGTCCCTCGGGCGGAGATCGTTGAGCCTGGGATGGGTAGAGAGAGCAGGGGAGACGGGTGGTGAGTCGTAAGCAGCTTGGGGGATCGCCTCGCTTTTGCTACCGCGACCCGACGTGAATCCCGGATGATTTGAATTTTCGGACAACACGCCATGATTTGTGACGGCTGTTGGTCACATCCTGGTCACACATTTGGTCACACGCTATGCGGACAATCAAGGTTTTTGAGGAACCGAACCCCTGTTTTGCAGAGGAAAGAGGTGGTGGAGGCGAGGGGAGTCGAACCCCTGTCCTAGTAGCTCCGAGGAGAAAGCATCTACACGCTTAGTTGGATATTTGTTTTAGAGAGGGAGGCTTTAACCAACGAAATCCCCACTCTCGATTACCCTGTTTCATTTCGCTCCCTGATCCGGACACCCGACCGGGGAACTAGCCTGCTTTATGCGCCTCCCAGCCTAGCAGGCGTAGGTTGAAAGACGTCGCTGGTTAAGCAGCGAGAGCTAATTCGTTTGAAGAATCTGCAATTATTTGTGTGATCCGATTATTAACGAGGCCAACGAATCATCCTCGGCGTGCCGCCCAATCTGTAAGCTATTAGTCGAAACCAAGACGCCCCCAAGTTGAACTGGTCATACGACCAGGCACTGAACGCTACGGCAGATTCGCCCTTGGTGCAAATCTGATGATGAGAATCTGACTTGGGTGGATTCTCGATTTTGCGACTCAATGTCTCGAAATTACAGAAATTAGAGTTGAGTATTTGATGGGCAATCGTATTCTGGAGAAGTTCTTCAATTCTGCGGCTCCACACTGCGGAAGAATACGAGGATTGTCTTTCTAAACCAACACGACCCTATGAACGCTCCCTACGCTTTTGCTGAGAATGCCATGAGCACGCAAGAGTTTGCGTCTTCTAGTGACGGCACCGAATCGCCATTCATCAGTGACGACGTCGTCAAGCGCCGGACGCGCCAGTTGTTTATGGAGCGCTTTGAACAAGCCTTCTTCGTGGGCCTGCTCCTGACATTAATCTCGTTCACTGGCTACATCGTGCTTTCTGAATATTCGCCGACGCCTGCTCTCTCGGATTCAGGGCCCATGCCTGTTCTGGCTCCTGAGGAGACCGAGATCACGAATGCGAACGTCCAGGTGATGTGGGAAGACGAGCCCGCCTTTGAGGTTCCCGTGGTTCCTCAGATGGAGGATGCCGAAGTCTACCCGATTGTGGGTGAGACCGTCGATACGACCTGGCTTGATAGTGACGAAGCAGCCGCCGGTTTGGAATTTAGTCCCTATGTCGAAGAGGCGCCGGTGGCGGAAGTCGTGTTAGAATCAGTGCCTGCTCCGTCAGCCACAGCGACGGAAGTTGAGATGCCTGTCGAAGGAGTGCCGGTGGCGGCGTATCTCGGACAACGTGATGAGGGACTGATAGAGGTGCAGACCGCGCCAGAGATCGAGAAACCGGCTGTAAAGTCGCCTGCTCCTGTGGAACGGCGTGAGCCGGCTCGGATTGGTGTGCTCAGAGTGGGAGGCGGGCACCCTCGCGATCTGAAGCGTCTCTACACGGACCCTGCGGTGGTGTATGGGCTAGAGTGAAACGAGAAGGCTTCGCCTTCTGTAGACGAGCCACTTCCGGCGGAGCCTGCGTTTCTGCTTTGGTGCCGCTACTTCGGGGAGCGTGGCTTTCTAGGCCGTGACTCGGGCAAGATGCCCAAGCTATATTTCGGAATGTATCTGCTAGTGCTCGACCACGCGGTCGAGTGACTTGGCTTGAGAAACGAACTCTTTGATTTGTGATAGTCCTGGGACCTGACGGACCAGCTTTTTCTCGGCATTCAATTCGACCAGCTTGGCATGAAGGGTTTCGGCTTTGCACGTGCCGAGTTCGACGACGCTATCGACCTCCGAGGCTTCAAGAAGCTCTGCGAATTGGCTGGCGATGCCTTTGATCCGGAAGAGGTTAGCGTGGTTCACCCAGCGGAGGATCATCTTGGGGGAGAGTTCTGATTTCTCAGCGAGTTCTTTGCGTCCGTTCGGCTTGGCGCCGGTCTCGAGTAGAGACTCGACGGAGCTGACTCCGGCTTTCTCGAGCTTCTCGAGGTAGTTGCCGCGATGCCTTCGATCATGTTCAGTGCGGCCATGGTAAAAATAAGGTAGGTTCAGGTTGGAGGAACTATAAACGCGTGGGCAGGGCCGATGGGAAGTAGCATTTCGATTCTCGCTCTCAGGGATTGACGCTACTGGGAGGCGCTCTCATAACCACTGGATGCTTCTTACGCCTCCGCAGACACGCGCCCTTTTCATGCACGCCCTCGCCGAGCAGTATGCCATCTTGGCGGTCAATGCAGATAGTCCGGCGGCGGTCGTGGATGCTCTCGAGGCGGCCCGTGAGTGTCAGTCACCGGTAATTGTCGAAACGAGTCTGTGGCAGCTGACGGGTCACAGCTTTGGCTGTGGTGATCCGTTTCTTGGAATGACGCGGTATTTGACTGATCTTGCTGTGCTAGGCCAATCCGAGCGTTATCGGAGCGTGCCGATTGTGTATCACACCGATCACATTAAGGGGCCGATCACGGTTTCACTCTTGCAGCGTGGCATCACTGGGTTGGACGTCTCGTTTGGTGGTCAGGCACTCAGTCTCTCGGCGTCGAGTATTTCGCTAGATTCTTCCGAGCTGAGTGTGGAGGAGAATCTTGCGACGATTGCAACGTTGTGTGAGACAGCCCGTGACGCTGGCGTGGACGCAACGTTAGAAATGGAGGCTGGTGTGGACGATGGGGTGACTTCGTTAGACGAGGCGCGGGCGCTCTTTGGTGCTGCGGAATCGGCGAATCCTGGTTACTTGGCCTTGTGGGCTCCGGGAGTAGGGACGAAGCATGGGTTGGGTTCTGCAGGAGGGTTTGAGCCGGAGGCCGTGGCTCGTCACCAGACGCTCGCATCGGAGCTGGCTGGTCGTCCTATCGGGATTGCCTTGCACGGTTCGTCGGGACTAAACACCGCGCAGCTGAAGGCGGCTGTGGCTGCTGGCGTGTCGAAAGTGAACTGGTCTTCCGAGTCCTTGCTGATTCGGTCAGGTGCCGCCCTGGAATTCTATCAGGATCACCAGGAACAGCTAACTAAAGGGCATGCGAACTTCAAAGAGACGGCGATGGACAATGGCGTGCAAAGCTCTGTCTCAGCAGTCTATGTGCCGCGGGTGATTGAGCGCCTGAAGGCCTTGGGTTCGGACGGGAAAGCACCTTCGTTTATGGGAACCTTAGAAGATTGATTGCGGCTCTGGTTAGGTAAACAGGCTCATCTGTGGGGATTGGCTGTCCGGGTTGGTATCTTTCTTCGCTTTGGTGGGCCGTGCGCGTTTCTTTGAGATAGCAGCTTTGTCAGGCTGAGCGCCGTTCTGGGTCTCAAGGTGATCGAGAATGGCTTGAGCCCTACAAATGACTTCCTTGGGAAGGCCTGCGAGCCGGGCGACTTGAATGCCGTAGCTGCGGTCGGCCGCACCTGGGATGATCTTGCGGAGGAAGATGATCTCTTCGTTCCACTCGCGTACGGCGACATTGTAATTCTGTACGCTGGGGCGACTTAGAGCGAGCGCGGTGATTTCGTGATAGTGCGTGGCAAAGAGCGTGCGCGCTTGGATGGTGTCGTTTACGTGTTCGGCGACACTCCAAGCGATGGAGAGGCCGTCGAAGGTGGAGGTTCCGCGGCCGATTTCGTCGAGGACGATGAGGCTTTTGTCCGTCGCGTTGTTAATGATGCTGGCGGTCTCGTTCATCTCGACCATGAAGGTGGATTGGCCGCGGGCGAGATCATCATTGGCACCGACACGGGTGAAGATCCGATCGACGAGGCCGATCTCGGCTTGGGCTGCAGGAATGAAGCTGCCGACCTGGGCCATGAGGGTGAGCAAGGCGACTTGGCGGATGTAGGTCGACTTGCCTGCCATGTTAGGACCGGTGATGAGTAAGAGGCGGTTCGTTTCGTGATCTAAGGTGGTGTCGTTAGGCACGAACTTCTCTTCAGCGAGGTTCTGATCGAGCATGGGATGCCTGCCATCCTTGATGTAGAGATTCTTGGAGTTGTTGAGAAGTGGGCGGGTGTAGTTGTAGAGTCGGGCTTTCTCTGAGAGGCCTGCCATGACGTCGATCTCAGCAAGTGTGTCTGCTAGTATTTGTAGAGAGCGCAGATCTGTGAGGACGCGTTCGCGCAGCTTTTGGAACTCTTCGTATTCGTAGGCACGCATGCGTTCATCCGCACCGAGGATCTTGTTCTCCATCTCCTTGAGTTCAGGCGTGATGTAGCGCTCGGCGTTGGAGGTGGTCTGCTTGCGATGATAGTCGTCAGGCACTTGGGCAAGATTCGACTTGGTGATCTCGATGAAGTAACCAAAGACGGCGTTGTACTTTATCTTGAGTGACTTGATTCCGGTGCGTTCGCTTTCGCGAACCTGTAGGTCTGCGATCCATTGCTTGCCTTCACTCGACGCTTTGCGGATCTCATCGAGTTCGGCGTTGTAGCCGTCTTGCAAGATGCCACCTTCCTTGACGGAAACGGGTGGCTCCTCGATGATGGCATTCTCCAGGAGTTCGACGAGTTCGGGGAACTCGTGAAGGCGTTCTAACCAATCTTGAATGAGTGCAGGCGGGGCTCCTGGAATGAGTGACTCGAGATGCGAGCGCATGTCCGGGATGGCCTGGAGTGCTCCGGAGAGATTGCGCATGTCGCGGCCATTGCCAGAGCCTTGACTGAGACGGCCGAGTGTGCGCTCCACATCGCGAATGCCTTTGAGCGCTTCTTGTGTTTGTGAAAGGACAAAGGGTTGGTTGAGAAAGGCCTCGAGGGCGTCTTGCCGCTGGTGCAGTTTCTGTAAATCGCGCAAGGGATGAAGGAGCCAGTCTCGGAGCTTGCGTCCACCCATGGGCGTACACGTCTGGTCGAGCGCATGCAGCAGGGTGTGTTTGGCGCCAGCACGACACTCGACGAGATCGAGGTTCTGTTGGCTTGCGGTGTCAATGAGCACGCAACTATCTGTGTGATAGGGCTGGAGCGCGAGCACATGGTCGAGCTTCCGTCGCAGAATCTGTTGTAAGTAGTGAAGCAGTGCACCTGCCGCGCCGATGGAAGATTCTAGCCCGGCGCAGCCAAAGCCATCGAGCGAGTGCACTTTGAAGTGTTCTTTAAGTGAGTGATAAGCTTGGTCGTAGAGGAAGGCGTAGCCATCATAGGCGACACCGCCGGGCAAGTCGGCCAAGCGTTCTTGCTCATCGCTGTAGAGAAGTTCTGATGGTGCGATGCGGTGGATCTCGTCTTGGAGCGCTGCGCGATCTTGGAATTCAGTGAGGCGGAAGTCACCTGTGGTGAGATCGAGGTAAGCGAGCCCGTAGGCTTTCTTGACCTGATAGACGCCTGCCAAGTAATTGGCGCGATTGGCTTCCAAGAGATTCAGATCACTGATCGTGCCAGCACTGATCACTTGGCCGATCTCGCGTTCGACGATCTTACCTGCCTGCGGTTCGCTCACTTGCTCTCCGAGGGCGACGCGTTTCCCCGCTTTGACCAGTTTTCCAATATAGCCTTCGGCTGCGTGGTGGGGCACGCCGCACATGGGGGTGCCTTGTCGTTTTGTTAGGGTAATATTGAGAATGCCGGCGGCTTCTTTGGCGTCGTCGAAGAAGAGCTCGTAGAAATCACCCAAACGGAAGAAGAGCAGCACGTCTTTGGGGAGGCTCTGCCGCAGTCGCTGATACTGCTCCATCATGGGGGTGAGTTTCCCTTCTTTCTTCGCCATACGTGCAGCCTAGACCACGCTTTCAAGCGTTGTAAAGACGTTGACCACAATGCGGCGGCATGTAAGCCTCCGCCTAACCGACAACCTATTCTTATGAAGATTTCTATCGAATACTGTTCCCAGTGAAACTACCAACCCACTGCTGCTAGTTTAGCGGCTGAATTGAAAGCAGCTTTTGATGTGGATGCGGAACTCATCGCTGGAGGTGGTGGCATCTTTGATGTGGTCGTGGATGGCGAGCGGATCTACTGCAAGCATGAGTCGGACAAGTTTCCTGATGAGGGGGAGATTGTGGGTTTGCTGAAGGCCCGGGGGTAACTGCTTCTGGGGTTTGGCCTCGCGCGGAGAAGCAGAGTTTGGTTGGTGGCGTTTGATTGCTGCTTTTTACGGTGATTGGGTGAACGTTCGTCCTTTGGGTGCGGCCCTTGTTGTTGCTCTGATGGTGGTAGGAACGTTGGGGTTTTGAAGACAAGCCGCTGGAGGGAGTTTTGTTGGCGGGTGAACTATTTGAGTTGGCGTCGCCTTATGTGGAGAATGGGCCGTTGATCGATGTGAAAGGGTTGGCTCCAGGCTCGGTAATCGAGTGCCCGTCGACAGAGAACCCTATTCGGGTTTTGTGCGGTTTCTCTAACGGAAGCTTTGGGTCTCCTGAGCGAGCAGAGTAAGAGCAAACTCTCCTTTATCGCTGACGAAGAACTTACCCATTCTGTCTTGCTTGATGGTTTGTTGACTAGCTGACGGGCGGTGTCGCGCTCTACTTGAGTTGAGCTTCCCAGTGGTCCATGAGTTTGGCCATCTTCTCGACTTCGGCGATGGCATCGTTTAGCAAGTAGCGTTGGCCGTTCTTATTCTGCATCTGTTGGAGTTTCACGACGAATTGAAGCTTGCCGGGTGCGGTGCGTGGGTCGAAGAAGGCGCGAATCGTGGTGTAGAGTTCCTTGAGCACGCCGAAAGTGCCTAACGGAATAACTGGGCTGACACCTTTGCCGCCGATGCTGGAGGCGACGTATTTGGTAACGGCTTTGACGGCGAGGCCGAATCCAGGCGTGCCAGGCGCGGGGAAACTGCCTACCTTGCCTGACTGAACGCCTAGTTCATGCATGAGGGCGAGGCGACAGGCGACTTCTTCTTCCAGTTTTGCAGTATCTTCGGCGGCTTTGGCTGCGGCAGCCTCGGCATCTGCTTTCTTTTTGTCTAGGCGCTCTTGTTCTTCCTTCTCGAGCTGTTGGCGATTGGCTTCGGCTTGCTCCTCGGCTTTGCGGATCGCTGCGTCTAACGCTTTGGCGGCTTGGTTCTTGGTGGCCTCTGCCGTTTGCTTGGCCGCTTCACTCTCTTGCTGAGACTTGGTTGCGGTGGCCCAACGTCGTTTGGCATTCTCGAGTGCAATCCGAGCAGCCTCCGCCGCGTCTTGAGCTGTCTTAGCATCGACTTTGGCTTGATCTGCAGCTGCCTGCAAGCGGACGACTTTGGCTTGGGCAATCGGGATAAGTTTGAGGAGCCGGAGATGCTTGTCGAACCACTTTGTTTGTTCGACTTGGGCTTGTCGATGCAGGACCTTGGCCCGGGTGAGGCGTTCGGCTTCACGGGTGGTCTTCTGTCGCTTCTGGCGTAGTTTGGTGATCTCTTCTCCTAGCGCTAGAATGCGAGTGCCCCATTGGGATTCCATGACGTCGGCAAGACCGACTTCTTTCGAAAGTTTTCGAAAGGCTTTGGCGGCTTCATCGGCGGTCTCTTGAGCTTGTCTGGCGGCAGCGACGGCATCTTTGGCTGCCCTATTTGCCGCATCGAGTTGGGCCTGGAGGTCGGCGAGTTATTTGGCGCAATCGCTGGCATCTTCAGGGGCCGATGCGAGGCCATCTTCAATGGCACGAAGACGCTGACATGCTTTCCAAAGAGCCGTTTTGGCAGCGTCGAGGGCTTTGCGTTACTGAGGCGTCAATTCGCCAATGGTAGGAGCGTTGCCGTTTGCTGGGTTTGCTAGGAAACGAGCAGCCTCGGCCTTGGCCTCTTTCAGCTCGGCTTCGGCGTTGCTCTTGGCCGCCTTGGCTTCTTCGAGAAGCTGTTGCTTGGCTTGTAAGGCGCGGATGAGTCGGGAACACGCGGCTTGGATTTCATGACCGGTAGCGCCCTGACATTCTTTAATGCGCTGGGTCAGAGTGCGGAGCTCTAGCTGAAGGGTGTGGATACGAACGCAGAGCGCGACCGTCTTGTGGGCGGCAAGATCCAAGGCGATACGTAGCAGTAGCGGCAATTGCTCAGTGCCTTGGACCTCATCGACGATGGTTTTCCAAGCATCCGCATCGATGGACTTGTCGAGAGGGATGTCAGGCAGATTGATAGTCTGCACCCAGGCATAGACGGATGGTGATGACGGTGCGGGATTGTTAGGAATGTCGACAGCACTCTCGTCCTTCTCTTCGAAGATGACAAAGTCTGTCAGCGGCTGAAAGCTGATCAGCCGCGTGTCGTCATCATGGCAGCAGTGATAGTAGGGCCGTATTGGGGGATACTTGCCGATCCACAAACGTGGCTGCACCGGTTTCACCGAGGTTTCCCGAAGCGACCAGCCTCCATTCTTGAAGGTCTGAGGAGGAGTAGAGCGAGCACCGGAAATCGGGATAGCCCACGACATCGACTTCTGTCCAATCGGCTGCTGGGGGAATGACGGCTTCGACGACTGGGACTGGGGCCGTTGCCCTAGGGTGGCTCTCAGCTGAGGCGGTGCTGAAGGTCGTGAGAAGGAGGAGGGTGGTGAGCGCGTTTTTCATACCCCTAAGAATGCGCACCGGGGAGAAGGTACAGGGTATCTGAAATGGAATGCTGCTTGCTGGTCAGCGTTGCCTTTGCGACGGTCATGTCATGAAACGACGACACTTGCTTCTTGGTCTGACGTTGGCAGCGGCGGCGGATATATCGATGGCGGACGACTGGCCTCAGTGGTTCGGTCCGCAACGTGACGGCGTTTGGAGGGAGCCGGGGATAGTCGAGAAATTGCCTGCCGAGGGGCCGGAGCTTCTTTGGAAGGCGCCGATTGGCAACGGCTATGCGGGGCCTGCCGTGAGTGGTGACCGTGTCTATGTCTTTGATAGGACGATCAAGGACACTTCGGAATCTCCAGACAATCCGTTCAAGCGTGGGGAGATCGCTGGGCAAGAACGGCTTCATTGCTTCGATAGCACCACAGGTAAGGTGATCTGGTCCAAGGGCTATGACACGAACTACACGGTGAGCTATGCCGCAGGTCCGCGGTGCACGCCGGTGATTCATGAAGGTCTAGTTTACACACTCGGAGCAGAGGGCATACTGCTCGTACGCCGTGCTGAGAGTGGCGATGTCGTTTGGGAAAAAGACTTTGTTAGCCTGCTGAAGGCTAAGACGCCGACTTGGGGATTTGCGGCGACGCCACTGATCGAGGGAGATCTTCTCATCTGCTTGGCCGCTGGCGCCGGTTCGACGGTGGTGGCTTATGACAAGACCTCAGGTGGGGAGAGGTGGCGCGCGCTTAGTTCGAGGGAGCCTGGTTATTGTCCGCCGCGAATGTTGGTGGATGGAGATAAGCGAGTGCTCTTGATCTGGCATCCTGAGGCGATCAATGGCTTGGATCCAAAGAGTGGGAAGCTTCTGTGGTCCATTCCGTGGAAGATTAAAGCGGGATTGACGGCGCCGACACCGCGTCGTGAAGGAAAGCGGGTCTTCTTCACAAGCTTCTACAATGGAGCGACGATGTTGCAGTTCACCGAGTTTGATCAGGAGCCCAAGGTGATGTGGCAAACGAAGCGGACGAGTGAGAAGCGGACTGAGCATCTGAATAGCATCATTGGTACCCCGGTCTTTCATGACGGTCATCTGTATGGAAACTGCAGCTATGGGCAATTTCGTTGTCTCAAGGCAGAGACTGGCGAGCGCTTGTGGGAAACGTTTGAACCGATCGTCAAGAAGGAGACTCGGTGGGGCAATGTCTTCGTCACGCCTCACGAGGATCGCTACTTTCTCTTCAACGAGTTGGGGGAATTGCTTATCGCGAAACTCTCCCCTCAGGGTTACGAAGAGATCAGTCGAGCCAAGTTGATCGAACCTGACGGAGCCGATGTGCGGCAGCGCGAAATTGTCTGGTCACATCCGGCCTATGCTCACAAGTGTGTCTTTGTGCGCAATGATAGTGAAGTCAAGTGTTTCTCACTCAAGGCTCGCTAATCACGAACCGCGTGAAGAGCTGCGCGGCGGAGGGATCGCTAGCCGTTCAGCGTATCTTGCCGAGTGGCTGCTCAGTTAGTTCACTGGCGGGCGCTGTGGCCCACGTTAGCAAGTCGGTCGACGTTTTCACGTTTAGTGTGAATGTTCTTGAGCTGCGTAAGCGCGGGCGGTAGTCGATTTGATAGGAACTTGGGCTGGTGATGAAAGGGGAGTCTGCACGGGTCGGGTCGGTGTCGAAGACGAACTCGCTCATGTTGTCCCGTCCATCGCCATCGAGGTCGTCTGTGGGGCCCGCTAGATTGCCGGGTTCGTAGCAGGCGATCCAGTCGGCGAAGCTGCGATCGGGATCAATGTTGAGCAGGTTTTGAAGGATCTCGGTGTCCCCCAAGGGCGTGATGCCAGCATTGTAGCTCTTGTTGAATGCCCGGAGAATGGTGTTGGCGACGCGTGTTTGGCCGTTCGTATTGGGATGGAAATCGGCGCTCAGCGTGCCTCCGAGCCATAGGTGAAATTTGTCACCGTCGTTGTCGGACTCGTCGATAAAGCGGACACCTGAGATGCAGAAGGGGCGGCCGTCGAGCATGTTTTTAGTGATCTGATAGACATCTGCGTAGCCAATACCTTGGTCGCGGGCGAGTTGGGCGAGACGGGTGTTGAGACCTTCGATGGTAAAGGCGACGTTGGTCGGATTCGTGCCGTGTTCTTCCTTGATTTTTGGCGTGGCACCAATGTGAGGTACATTGACGAGAACGATCTGTAAGCTAGCATTACGTCGTTTCACGTAGGCGACGATGTCTCGCAGGTTGTTGTAGATCCGATCGATGATCGGTTGTGGATTGTCGCTGTTGTAGAGGCGGCTGTACCGTTTCTCCAAGTCATTGCCACCGAGGAAGATGACGACGCGGCGTACTTCTTTGCGCAGGTGATCCTTGATTTCGTCTTGGACAATTTCTTGGAAGAAGCCGTCTCCGGTGAGGTTGTTTAACATTTCATCTGAGGTGGCTCCCGGGAACGACTAATTGTACTTCCGCCCCGTTGCTCGAAAGTCTGGTTAGGCACGGAAGGAGCCGTTGTCGAAGTCCTCGTGACGTTCGTTGTCCAAGATCTCTATCCAATTCTTGGCATCGAGGTTAGGAAACTCCACTCCATACTCTTTACTGAGGCTATCGCCAAAGACGAGAACCTCTTCAGCGGCCCATTGATTGGGCATGGAAAGAAGAATGTAGTAGAATGCGAGTGGAAGGCTGCGTAGCATCACCTCAGGTGGGTATACGCGCGGATTGGACGAGATCTTGTAGTCTATGAAGCACGGCCATCGTGGTATCCTGGTAATAGAGGACTGTGGTGGCTAAAAGAAGGCTTCCAATGAAGAAGATCCAGCGTCGCCGTTTTACTGCGCGCCTGCGTTCGCTCAAGTAGTCTTGAGGCGTTTCCGTCGGCTTGATCTTGATGGTCTCAGGAAACTTTACGAAACCATCGAGCGCGACATTCAAGAGATTGCCGGTCTGCAGACACCGTGCTCGCCAGAAAGGGCGCTCATCTTCATCCACGATGACCTCCAGCAGGCGCAGGTGATTCTGACCTGCGGGGACTTGTTCGCCGCGAACGCGATGGACTAGAGACTCGGGCATGGTTGACCATGACTTAATCGTGGCTCGCTTGCAAATTCAAGCGGTCTGCTTGAATCAATTGTGATTCAAGTGAGTGTTAGTTATGCGATTGATGCTGAGGGGCGCTTGCTATCCGTGTCTGTGCATGATCTGTTTGCCCTATGTCAGTCGTGGGCAACGAGTCTCGGATGCTTTCAGCCAGGCGGCGTCTTCTGGCTCTCAGTGTCGCGTTGGCCGTCGTGGGGATATCGATTTCCTGTCGGAAGGAGGCGGATACTGTCTCGGAGCCCTTCTCGATTCTGACCCGTCTCGGATTGTTGCCGTCTTTGAATGCGGTCATCGCTGCGGCCGAGCCGGGAGATACGGTCGTGATTGAGGAGTGGCAAGCGTTGGCTGCTATTGACGAAGAGTTTGCCGTCGATGAGGAACGGGCCATTGCCAGCGATAGGTTGCCGAAGGATTATGTCATGGATCCCATTCGGCTTGAGGTTGAAGGGAAGTTGGAGAAACGCGTTCTCGAACTGGCTCTCTTATTGCAGGCTCGTTATCCTGACAGAGGCATGACAAGCGCGAGTGTCGGACCAGGATCTTCTTGGGATGCCAGACGAGACTTGGATGATTTTGCTACCTGGACTGCTCAAGCAAAGGCGACTTTGGAGAGCTTGCGTCCATAGAATTTCTCTCCCCTTGCCAAGGATGAGCGCGCCGCCTTAACTAGGATTTAAGCTCATGGATCGCAAAGAACTTCGCAAACAGGCCACCCAGTCATCGCACACGGAGGCTGAGCAGGATATTCGGAAAGCTTGGCAGAAGTTCGCCGCGATCGTCCTGGTGGTGTTTGCGATCTTGGTGGTGATCCTATCGATCGTTCTCTATGTGCGCGGGACTGCTGAGGTGGATGAGGCTCCCGTCGAGCCGGAAGTTGCCTCGCTCCCGTTGGGTGAGTTTTCTTATCGGGCGGCAGAAGTGACGCGGGCGTTTCTTGAAGCGGACACCGTGCTTGAGAAAGCAAATCAAGTCATGGAGCCACGGCGGGTCATGCCGCTCATGGAAGATTACTATAGCAAGGTCCCCATGGAGACCAAGAAGCTGTTAGAGTTGACCAGCGAGAAGTTTCACGTGGCTGAGGAGCGCGATTTCCTGCTGGCCAATTTGGTTTATGAAGACAACAGCCAAGCGTCTTGGGTCTTCGAAGCGAATGACGAAGGCAAGGTGAAGATCCAGTGGGAAGTTGCCGTTGGCTATTCTGACAAAGATTGGGAGACGTTCATTGAGACCAAAGATACGGGGACAGGAACGTTTCGTGTCATGATGGAGTTCATGGTGACGAATCCTTACTTCAATTTCGACTTTAACGATTCAGACACGCACTCGTGTTTCATGATCCGTCACCCGCGCTTGGAGAAGTTCGTCTATGGCTACCTCGATACGACTTCGGAGGCGCACAAGTCATTCAACGCTGTTCGCATCATGTCGAATTTAAGATCTCTGCCTGTCATTGCGAAACTGCGCTTTCTCGAGAATGGTCAGCCAGACCAAGTTCTCATCGAGGACATCGAGACCTTCAGTTGGATCTCAGGGATCGATATGTGAAGTGCGGGGCTGTCCAGTTAGATAAGCTGCCACACGAGGAAGACGAGGCCGGACCAAAGGAGGAGCGGCGTGCCGACCCAGAGGGTAAGGGCGAGGGGGATCGAGTAGTTAGCACACGCTTTGGTGGGCTTCGGAAGCTCAACGCCCCGCCCGGATGGGGCGAAGCGTCTTCTTGGTGAGCGGACCGAGGCTGCTCCGAAGAGCGACGAGGTCATGGGGTTGGGGAGGAGGGACATGGTTTGGTGTGACGACCATGCAGTTACGCTCCCCAGAGGTGAGTTTATCAATTTAGTTCTACTTTGTTGTCTTAACCGATTGCCATGGAGGGGGAGAGCATAACAAGCACGTAAGGATACGAGCGGGCGCTTGTTAATGTAGCTTGGGCAAGATGCCCAAGCTACATTAACTAACCGTGCTATTTTTTCGAATCGAAGCGGACGTCGAGCAGGCCGCAGTCGAGGTACTGGCCGCCTTCTGTTTGCTTGGCGTGAATGGCGATGATGTTGTCGCCTTCCTTTAGAGCGGCCATGGCTTGTGAGGAAGCTAGTAGGTCTTCGTAGTTGGAAGTGTAGCCGGCAAGCTGGTCTACTTGGATCCCGTTGATATAGATCGTAGCGTCTTCGTCGTGGTGAATCCGATAGTTTAGCTCGCTCAGGCTAACTGATTCCAGTGTGAACTTGCGCCGGATCCAGAGGTCGTTCGTTGACCATTCGGTGCGAACGATGGTGTTAGGAATTTCTTTCGTGCCAAAACCAGCCTCGCCTTGTTTCCAGGCGGTGTCATCGAAGTCCGGTGCAGGCCAGTTCTCTCCTGGGGCATCTGAGGTGTAACGCCACTTCTGTGCATCCTCTTCACTGGTGGGGAGTAAGGTGGTTCGGATGATCGTGGGTAGGGGGCCATACACTTTCTCATTAAGGGCTCGAATCGCTGGGACGTTGAACTTCACGCGTTTGCGGTCGTAGGTCATGAGGCCATTGACTTCGCCTTCAACATCCGTTGTCTGTGTGTAGATCGCCGCAGCCAAGCCGCTCTTGATGAGGGGAAAGAGTTGGCGTGTGAGGCGTTGGTAGTTTCGCCAGAGTTCGTCTCCGGTCTTGTAGGTGCGGTAGCCCCAATTGCGTTTGTTCCACCAGAGATGGCCTTCGAGTGGGAGTCCGAGGCCACCATACTCGCCTAACACGGCCACGCGATTCTCTGAAACCGGCGGCATGGCGGGGCCGGGGTAGACGTGAATGTCGTGCATTTCGCCTGTGCCGCGATCGGTCCAGCCGCTTGGGCCATCAATGAGCCTGGTTGGATCGAGTTCCTTCGCCCAGGCGAGGATTTCATCGGTCTTGAACTGGCCCCAGCCTTCATTGAAAGGTACCCAGGTTACGATGCTAGGGTGATTGTGCAGGAAGGTGATCATTTCCTCATACTCGCGGCGATACTGAGCTTCGGACTCTGCGGTGCGCGTGATGTCTTCTTCGTCTGGCTTGATGTGTTGGTCGCCATTCGGCATGTCTTGCCAGACTAACAAGCCTTTAAGGTCGCACCAGAAATACCATCGAGCAGGTTCTACCTTCACGTGCTTGCGCGCCATGTTGAATCCGAGTTGCTTGGTCACGGTGATGTCGTGTTGCAAGGCGGTGTCGGTGGGTGCGGTGTAGAGGCCGTCTGGCCACCAGCCTTGATCGAGTGGGCCGAACATGAAGATAGGTTTGTTGTTCAACATCAAGCGGTTTACGCCTTCAGCGTCTTTGCCGTAGGAGATCTTGCGCATGCCTGTGTAGCTGACGACAGAGTCAACAAGGCTTCCGTTCTCATCGATCAGGTGAACGCGGATGGTGTGAATGAAAGGATCTTGTGGGGACCACAAGCGCGGTTCTTCGATGTTGAGTTGGAGCTCTTCGTTCAGAGCGCCTGTCGATTCGGCGACGACTTTGCGTCCTGCGAGGACTTTGATCTTTGTATGCAGGCCGGCGATGTCACCATCGGCTGAGACGGTGAGGCGAAGACTGTTGGTGTCGATGTCTGGAACCGTCTTGAGTCGGGTGATCGACGCTTCTGGAATGGGCTCTAGCCAGACGGTTTGCCAAATTCCTGTGACGGGCGTGTACCAAATGCCTTTGGGGTCTTCGACTTGTTTGCCGCGGGGTTGAGTGCCCGCGGCGGTGGGGTCCCACACGCTGACCACGAGTTTTTGATCGTCGCCTTCGATGAGAGCTTCGCTGATTTCAAAATGAAAGGGCGTGTAGCCACCGCGATGCTCGCCGACTGGCTTGCCGTTGACGAAGACTTGGGTGTGCCAGTCGACACCGCCAAAGTGTAAGAGGACGCGATCTTCTTGCCATTGCTTGGGCACTGAGAAGATGGTCTTGTACCAGAGTCGCTTGTCTTTGCCAACGGTCTTGCCGACACCGGAGAGGGCTGACTCGACGGCAAACGGCACGAGGATCTTGCCGGCCCACGTTTCGGGTTGGGCAGTATCCTTCTCCGTGATGGCGTAGTCCCACTGGCCATTGAGATTTCCCCAGACTTGCCGCACGAGTTGTGGGCGCGGGTAGTCTGGAAGAGGTTTGTTAGGATCTACGGAGTTTGCCCAGGCAGTCATCATGCCATCGCCAGCGGGCTTCCAGTCTTGAGCGTGGCCTGCGATCAGCAGGGCGATGAAGAGAAGGCTGCAACGGATGATCATGGGCGGGACGTTTGAGAAGTCACAGCGGCGACGGCGCACCGCCCTCCGGGATGGGATTTGTGCTTGGTGGAAATTGTAAAGGGGCAGCTACGCGAGCTTGATGGCGCTGATGATACTTTTCACGTGCTCGAGCTGGCCCCAGTGTTCAGAAGAGTCTAGCGCTTTCTTTACGTCCTCAGCTACCTGTGGATAGCCGTAGCGTGGATGAGAGTCGTGGAAGCCGACGCGACCGCCGACTTTGAGGTAGGGCGACCAGTCGGTGAAGTCGAGGTAGGCTTGGTCGTGATTGCCGTCGATCCAGAGGAAGTCGATTTCACCTTTCCAGTCTTTCACTGCTTCCTGAGAAAAGCCTTCGATGAGGGTGACGCGATCTCCGGCGCCTAACTTTGTCATGCGCTGGGCGACGAGTTCTTTCGTCGGCTTGTCCCCGAGTTCGACGCAGCCATCGGTGCGCTCGGCTTGGGTATCGAGATTCGAGTTGAAGGGATCGATCGAGCAAATGCACACTTTCCGATTCTCAGAGCCTTTCACGAGGTAGCTTGTGGAGAGGCCGCCGTAGCAGCCGATCTCGACGATGGTGCCGCCGTCGGGGACTTCACTGGCCCATTCATAGAGCATGCCGGCTTCGGTGTGTCTGATCATGCCGCCAAAGCCCATCTTATCAAACTGGTGTCCATAAAGGAGGCCCATGAGGTTGTGATAGACTGGGCGAGAGAAGCCACTGATCACTTTGGGGCCATTCTCAGTATAGGCGCGTTGGAAGAAGTCGACGTTGCTCATGGTGGGAGAGTTAGAGTTCCTGTTTCTCGTAGAGTTTGCGGTAGATTGGGCTGCTGTCCATCAAACTTGCATGATCGCCACGAGCAGAGATACGCCCTTCTTCAAAAACGAGGATTTCATCAGCCAGCTTCAAAGTGGCGAAGCGGTGTGCGATCATGAGGACAGTCTTTCCTTGCATCAAGGTGTTGAGCTCGGCCTGCACGAGGCTTTCACTCTCGGAGTCGAGCGCGGATGAGGCTTCGTCTAGGATGAGCAGCGGGGAGTTGCGCAAGAAGGCGCGGGCAATGGCGATGCGCTGTTTCTGTCCCCCGGAAAGGCGCGTGCCTCGATCGCCGACGAGCGTGTCGAAGCCATCGGGTTCATTATCAATGAACTCGCGGGCGTTTGCTTGCTGGGCAGCCAGAAGGACTTCTTCTTTCGTCGCGTCTGGGCGGCTCAGAAGAATGTTGGCCATGATCGTGTCGTTAAAGAGGATGGGGTCCTGCGGCACGAGCGCGATTTGGTGACGGAGGTCTTTGAGTTTGAGGTCCCGCAAATCATGCCCGTCCAGTAAGATGCTCCCAGCGGTGGGATCATAGAAGCGCATGACCAAATTGATGAAGGTCGATTTGCCAGCGCCGCTTGGCCCTACGAGTGCGTAGGTGTTTCCGGGCTCCAGCGTGCAATCAATGCCTCGAAGCACAGGCTGCTCATGGTCGGCATCATACTGGAAGCTGACATTCTCAAAACGCAGCTGTCCTTGCACTGGCGCTGGGAGAGGTTTGGCGTTGGGCTTCTCCTCAACGAGGATGGGGGCATGCAGGACTTCCTCGATCCGATCTAGCGAGGCAATGCCGCGTTTGAGGGTGTTGTTGATCGCGCCCATCTTCTTAATGGGTTGATAACACATGTGTAGAGCGAGGAAGAGTGAGATGACTTCATCGACACGGAGATTGAGTTGTGAGCTCGCGGCGACATAGATCGCCCCCGTGAGGGCCATTCCTGTGATCAACTCAATGATCGGCGAAAGACTCTTGTCATACTTCACCACGCCTAACTGATACTTGAGGAACTTGGATACGGCGGAACCGAATTTCTCTCGTTCGCTGTCTTCAAGAGAGAAGGCGCGCACTTCTCGCACGGCACCGAGATTCTCGGAAGCGACTTCTGTTACAGTGCCGCTCTGTGCTTGGAGTTGTTTCGCTCGGCGTGTGAGCTTCTTGCCAATGTAGCGGATGGGCAGAATGCAGGCAGGAACAGCTGCGAGGCAGAAGAGGAGGAAGAGGTTCTCTTGACGCGTGACGGAGAGCCAGACGAGCCAGCTGAGGGCGGCGAGAAAGGTGAACGGCTCTCTAATGAGGCTGTTAGACACTTCGACGATGCATTGCTTGACCAAGTTGCAGTCCACCATCAGGCGACTGATGAGATCACCTTTATTCTGGTTTTGGAAATAGCTTACTGGCAGGTCTTGCAACTTGGAGAAGACCTGACCACGGACTTGCTCTAGCACCTTCACTCCGCAGTAGGCGGTGAGGTAGACGTTGAAGAAGCCGGCAAAGGCGCGGATGAGAATGGTGAGCGGGAGGAGTAGGAGTGTTTTGAAGAGAACGGAGTCGTCCTTTGTCTTCGGCCTGTAGTCGATATGTTTCTTGTTGATTAGGACTTCGGCGGTTTTGTTTTTGAGTCCTGTCCCGGCGGCTACTCTTTCGATTAGTATGTCAGGATCTTCGTTGATGGGAGCCTGGTCAATGATCGCGTTGGCGGCGTCTCGCTGTTCTGTAGAGAAATCGCTATCGTTAGCGAAAATGATAGGAATATTCTCCTTCACCACGTAAGGAAATCCGAGGCCACTGGCAACGGCGTAAAGTAGGCCGCAGAAAATGGCGGCAAAGAACGTGACTTTGTAAGGCGCTAGCAGCCCGTAGTAGGGGGCGAAACGTTTAAGACTGTTCACTGGTTGGGTAAGCCATCGGTCATGTCGGATCGCTCGGAGAGCACTCTGGCGAATCCTTGAGCAGGATCGCCGGGCAAACAAGGAAAGGTTCCCGGGGAGAGACGGATTTTTATCTGGCAGTCGGGCAATTTTCAACGAAGCTCGCAAGGAAATGCAGGGCTTCGCAGACTACCATATGCACACGCCCCTCTGTCACCATGCAGAGGGCCATCCACGGGCCTACGTGGAGGTGGCGGCTGAGCGGGGGCTTACGGAGATCGGGTTCTCATGCCACAGCCCGATGATGGCCGAATTTGATGACTGGCGCATGAGCATCGAGGATTTCCCGCGCTATTTAGAGTTGGTGGAGGAAGCGCGGGCGCATGGCGAGACCTTGGGCGTGACGGTGCGCCTGGGCCTAGAGGTAGACTACTTGCCGGGGCACGATCCGTGGATCGGTGAACTGACTAAGATGGCTTCTTGGGATTATCTCATCGGCAGTGTGCACTATTTAACGACGGAGCTGGTGGTGGATCATCCCGAGCATTTGAGCCAGATGGAGAAAGATTATCGCCCGGAGCAGGTGTGGGAACTTTACTGGGAACTCTACGAGCGGGCTATTCGGACGAGGCTTTTCGATTTCATGGCGCATCCGGATTTGCCCAAGAAGTTTGGATCCGTTCCGGGAGGAGATCTTTCGAATTACTATGCGGGAAGCCTTATTGCCCTGCACGAAACGGGCACGGCTTTTGAGATCAATACTGCCGGTTTACGTAAGCCTATTGGTGAACTCTATCCGGCGATGGGTTTCCTGAGTCTCGCACGGCAAGCTGGGATTCCGTTAGTGATTGGGTCTGACGCGCATGCTCCGGAAGAAGTGGGCGAAGGTTTTGATAGAGCGATCGCTGCGGCTAAGGACGCCGGCTATTCGCAATTGGCTCGCTTCAAGCAACGGGAACGCACCCTAACGGATTGTTAGAGAATGAATCTGCGCGCTCGCGAACGGACGATCAGTTTCCCGCGTCGCCCATTGCTCATGGGCATTGTGAACATCAATGACGACTCGTTCTGCAATGATGGGACGTTGGATGTGGACGATGCTCTGAGGCAAGCCGTGCGCTTGGCGTGTGAGGGGGCGGACATCATCGATGTGGGGGCTGAGAGTGCCCGCACGAATCGTGAGGCGATTTCCGTGGAGGAAGAGATTGCGCGTTTGCGTCCTTTCCTCCGGCAGATCAGCAAGGCGCTGAGCACGGCGAGTCCGCGCGATGATGAACAGGTCTGGCCGCCGCTGATTTCGGTTAATACCTGGCGCTCGGATGTTGTAGAGGCGATTCCGTTAGAGGGGGTGGATCTCTTGAACGACATCAGCGGGCTGACCGAGATGACCAATGCCGAGCTGTGCCTAAAGTACAGTGTGAGCCTCCTTGTCATGCATACGGTTGGCTTGCCTAAAGTGCCTCACTTTCATGAGGATTACGACGATGTGTGGGCGGCGTTGTTCGAGTTCTTTGAAGATCGAGTGGCGAAGGCGAAAGCGCTTGGTTTGGCAGATGATCAGTTGGTTCTGGATCCAGGGATCGACTTTGCGAAACAGTGTGAGGAGAATTTGAAGATCTACGGTCAGTTAGGCCTGTTTGTGGAGCGTTCGAAGTCTCCCGTGCTGCTGCCGGTCTCTCGGAAGACGGTCATCGGGGATGTGTTGGGCCTACCAGATCCGAACACTCGCGATGCGGGTACCGTCGCCTGTATGGTCGCTGGCGTGAGGCGGGGGGCGCACATCTTCCGTGTGCATGACATCGCGGCGATGTATGCGGCGTTGAAAGTGGTGTGGGCAGTGGAGAACGTGTCGGCCTAACGAGTATGGAAGGTGTCACGATTAGCCCTGAGTTTGCGGCATGGTTTCCAGACGTGTCTTTCGATGGCGTGGCTGCGCAGTTTCCCTTGGCGCTTGAAGAGCATCGCAAGCGTACGTTGGTGTGTAAGGAGACTCTGACTAATCTGTCAGGAGAATTCCTTACGGTTTACTTTAAGGTCTATGCCTCGCGTAAGCGTGCGCTTGACGGCTTTATTAGGCGGTCGAGGGCGTTATGTGAAGCGGCTAACTTAGATCGGTTTGATGCCTGGGGCATTCGTACCCCAGGTGTCGTGGCACGTGGCTATCGGCGCCGCCTTGGAGGGCTCTGCGCGGATCAAAGTTTTATCATCACGCGTGCGGCCGACGCCGAATCCCTGGTGGATTGGTGGACGAGCAAAGAGCTGCCAGCATCTGCGGAAGTTCGGAACGGCATCATCAAAGAACTGGCTGGGAAGACGCGCGTGCTTCACCAGCAACGGTTCTTTCATCAGGATCTTAAGTGGAGGAATCTGTTAGTAGTTGAGGGGCATCAGCTTTGGTGGATTGATTGCCCTTCAGGACACTTCGGACGGTTTCCGTGGCGATTGACGCATGGGCGGATAAAAGATTTGGCGACGTTAGACATCTTGGGCAAGGACCGTTGCACGCCGGAGGAACGACGACTCTTCCTATCGGTTTATTTGGGAACGCGGGACGAAGGTGTCCTTGAATGCTGGGCCCGAATGGTTGTGCGCTATGGTGAAAAGCGGTTCCGCTAACTACCCTTTTGACGGGCGACTTTGCCAATCGTCCGCGACCCATGTTGTGAGTAGAGGTGCTTGGATGTCTGAGTCACTTGCCTGCACGTAGGTTGCACTTACGGAGACGCGTTTGCGCTCTGAATGTGGGAGTTGGCCAAAGTTCGGAAGCTGGTCACGAGCGATGTAGGCGATGCCCTTAGCCCAAGTTTCTTATTACCGGCGTGGCACCCTTATAAAACCAGGGCCTGCGTCGCGAAGGCACTACAAAGTCGTCGCTCCTTTCAGTTCCGACTTCACCGCTGGGCAGGCCCCTTTCCAATCGATCCCGAGTATCTCGGTAGACCCGGCTCTGCTCCGCGTCTGGCAGGCTCGGCTTGCGCACC
>CALLLI010000347.1 GCA_938082635.1 uncultured Verrucomicrobiales bacterium | reverse complement strand
AAGAAGATACGTGAGGACCTTGGAAAGGCCATTTCCTATTTTGAAAACAATCTAAAACGCATGAACTATGCGAGTTACCGAAAAGGCCACTTACCAATTGGATCGGGAGTGACCGAAGCTGCCTGCAAAGTGATAGTAAGACTGATGGAACATCCGCGAAAACAAGTTCCCGATAGTCCTCTTTTTATCACATTATATTCAGGTCACGCCCATAGAAGTGCTAAGAGGTGTGTGTGAGTTAGGAGGGTAATATGAATAGTGTTGTTAGAAACGGGTAAGCATGCTATGAGTGAGTCTCGAGCGAGGGCGCGTAGAATCGCCAATGAAACAGAAGAATACTTGGGCGAGCCACACGACCCGTTGTGGTTGGTCTATCACCATAGCGGCTGTGGTCGCCATTGGCTGCATTGCTTTCAATCGCTGCATGCTGGTGGGGAGAAGGGCAGTGGAATAACCGAAAGGCTTCGGCCTCTGGTGCTTATTCGGAGCCCGCGGGGATTTTAGAAAATCTGACGCGCTCGGAAACCAAGTCTTTCCCAGGGGTTCAGGGGCAGTGGAACAGCCTTACATGATACGGGCGCCATATATTTATCCTGAAATATTGATCGTTGATCGCGACAATGAAGTGGCCGACCCGTTTGGGGAGTAGGCTGTCGTGGCGAGGAGCGGGATGCGGTAGAGTTATTTACCTACTTCTTGTAGGCGGGCCCGTCCGTTTGGCCTTTCGTCCACAGGTGGAGATTGCGCAGGCGCTGTTGGCCGTGGGCGTAGTAGAGGGCGTCGAGGCTATCTAGGTGGGTTTGGTAGATCTCTGCGCGGGTGGCGGCATGCCTCTGGGGGATGGGTCCAAATATCTCACTCAGGTGCTCTAGCAGTGCGGTGGCAATGAGTTGATGACCTCGTATCGAGGGATGAACGTGGTCAACGAGAATCTCGTCACCTAGAATGCCTTGTGGACATTCTTTGCCTAATAACTCGTGGAGGTCGAGGCAGGGGGCGTTTGTCTGGCGGCAGATACGAATGAGATCATCTGCCATTGAGGGAAGGAGTCGCAGCGGGCAGAGATCCTCTTCCAGAGCTCGCCAGAAGTGAGCCTCGGCTTGGCGGAAATCTGCGCGGGATAGTCGTTCTTGGCCTTCTTGATAGTGTTTCGCCGCGGGACCATCCGACTTGAATGGAGGGCAATCTTTGAGATTCACGGGTGGCTGAAGGAACGTGATGGGAACCTTTGCCGATTGTGATAGAGCAATGAGTCGTTCGAGATTGCTGCGGTAGTGGGCCTGCACCTGTTGTTTCCATGGTTCATTGCGGGTGAAGGCTCTAAGGCCGCCACGGTAGTCGAGGAGAGCGTCGGCTTCTTGCTTTAGTTCGATCTTTGGCGCGGGGCGTTTGAGGCTTTGAAACAAGTGGTAGATGCGAGAGTGCGATGCTATGGCGTGCGCTCGCTGCCAACGTTTCTCAGTCTCGTAGGTGCGGGCTTCGAGGAACTCATTCTGGCCGGTGCAGACGATGAACAGGTCTGGTTCGTAATCGAGGCATTCTGTGAGGATCGGAATGAGTCGATAACTTGCGTAAGAGACGCCCCCGCAGTTAATGACTTCGAACTGGCGATCGGGATAGGCGGTTTCGAGGCTGAGTTGAAGCCAGGTGCTGAACGAGGTTTCGATGGAGTAGGGGCGACCTTGAACGGTGGAGCCGCCTAGACAGAAGATGCGATAGGTGTCCTGGCCTTTGTTGCGGGGGAAACGGTCTTCGACGAAGAATTTGAGGCGTTCAGACGCTGTGACGTACTCGTTTGTGAGGGGATCTGTGGTAAAAAGCTTGGAGCTACCTGCGAAACTGACGAAGGGATCGTTGCGGGGATCGGATTTCCCTAGGCCTGAAAGGCGACAGAACCCTTCGATAGCCAACAAGATCAGGAAGCCGATAGCGAGGCCGACGAATCGTCGCTGCCAAGGACGATCTTGAAGCCGGGCCATTCTTACTCGTGGCGTAGCGCTTCAATCGGATCAAGCTTGGCGGCTTGGGATGCTGGATAGAGTCCGAAGACGATTCCTGTGAGACCGGAGATGCCGAAGGCGAGGAGAACGGACCATGGCGTGATCACGGTCATCATGTTGGTGAAGTAGGAGACGGCAAGAGGCGTGGCAACACCGATGAACACTCCGATGAGTCCGCCGCCCACTGAGAGGACGATGGTCTCGATAAGAAACTGAGTGATGATGTCCTTCTTCTTGGCGCCAAGTGCGCGTCGCACGCCGATTTCGCGGGTGCGTTCGGTCACGGTTGCCAACATGATGTTCATGATGCCGATACCCCCAACGAGTAGCGAAATGGCGGCGATGGAACCTAGCACAATGTTGAACATGCGCTTCGTCGCCTCGGCTTCCATGAGGAGCTGTAAGGGGACGATCAGTTCGTAGTCGTTCTGTTCGTGGAAACGTTTGAGGAGTTGTTTGATCTGTGGTTCTGCCGTCAATACAGACTCCGTGTCCTTCATCTTGGCGATAATCCGATGCAACTCCACGCGCTCGGCACTGAACCCGCCTGAGCTTCGTCTCACGATGGTTTCTCCGAAACGGGCTCGTGCGGTAGAGAGAGGGATATAGACGTTGTTGTCGATCGGCTCACCCTCGGCTTCGCCTTTCTTCGGGCGCTGCTCGATGGTGCCGGTTTCCTGAACCATGCCGATGACTTCATAATAGACGGATTGGATCCTAACGGTGTTAACAAGAGGGTCCTGATAGGGGAAGAGGCGGCGGGCCAGGCCCTTGGTGATCACGCAGACATTGCGTTGATGTTTGTCATCCATTTGCGAGAGGAATCGGCCGCGGACGATGTCGAGCCCCTGCACTTTGGGGTAGGCGCTCATGGTGCCGATGACTTGACCAGCTACCTGATTGCGACCGAAGCGAATGTTCTCTCGAATAATGCGCATGGGAACGACATCGCCTACATTGGGAATCGTCGTTTGAAGACGCGCGGCATCTTCGTAGGTCAGTCCGTAGTCGATTTCCGAGCTTTGGTTAGAGCCGGAATCGTCATTCGCTTCAGGCGGCTTAAAGCTGTTGATGATGACGTTCGTGCTTCCCAAGCGTTTGATGCGCTCTTGCGCTTCATAGGACGCGCCTTCGCCGATGGCGAGCATGGCGATGACCGAGCAGACGCCGAAGATGATCCCGAGCATGGTGAGCCCGGAACGCAGCTTGTGGAGCATGAGGCTCTTGACGCCTAACTGAACCGTATTGAGGAGAAGAGAGGAGACCATGGCGGATTAGTTCGTGACCTCACGGGCGATGATGCCGTCTTTCATGTGGACCACGCGATGGGCGCGCGCGGCGACTGCATCTTCGTGCGTGACCATGACAATCGTCTTACCGTCGGCGTTGAGTTTCCCGATGATCTCCAGCACCTCGTGCTCCGTTTCAGAGTCGAGGTTTCCGGTGGGTTCGTCTGCAAGGATCATAAGCGGGTCATTGACCAAAGATCGGGCGATCGCGACGCGCTGTTGTTGTCCCCCTGATAGCTGGGTGGGGCGGTGATCCATGCGGTCTCCTAGGCCGACCAATTCTGCGAGTTCCTTGCAACGCTCATCGTAGTCTTTTAATTCCACGCCCTGGTAAATGAGCGGAACCTGGATGTTCTCGATGACGGTGAGCTGGGCGATCAGGTTGTAACTTTGAAAGATGAAGCCCAAGCGCTTGCCGCGCGCGGCAGAGAGGGTGTCGTCATCCATCTGGGAAACATCTTCTCCGCCGAGGTAATACTGACCGCGCGTTGGGCGATCCAGGCAGCCGAGGATATTCAGCATGGTGGATTTGCCGGAGCCGGAGGGCCCCATGATGGCGACGTAAGATCCTTGTGTGATGGTGAGGTCGACTCCGCGTAACGCACGCACCTCGATCTCTCCCACCTGGAAGTTCTTTTCGACGTCTTTGATTTGAATGATCGCTTCAGGATCTGGCATAGGCCTATCTCTTTCCTTGAGGGATCATTCTCCACCACGTTGGCGTCTTCCACCGCCGCCGCCTTCGCCACGTGCTCGGCCACCGCCGCCGCCACCTTCTCCACGTGCTCGGCCACCGCCGCCGCCACCTTCTCCGCGTGCTTGGCCACCGCCGCCGCCACCTTCTCCGCGTGCTTGGCCACCGCCGCCGCCGCCCCCACTGAAGGCTCCCTTCATGGCTTCTTTCTCGGAATCGCTCAGGGTGCCGTCGCCGTCGGTGTCAAAACGTTTCATCATTTGAGCACGCTGATCACCACCGCCGCCTGCTTGCGGGCGTTCGCCCCCTTGCTTAGGTTTCGCTGCGGGTGCTTCGGTCGGAAGATCGAGGCCTTCCGTTTCATCTAACACACTGCCATCAAGTGTGACCTCCTCAGAAATGGGCGGCGCTAGCATGACGCGGTCACCTTCCTCTAGGCCGGACTTGATTTCGATGTAGCTGCTATTGAACATCCCGATCTCAACTGGTACCGGCTCTGCTCCACCGAGTTGTTTTACATAACAAACTTGCTCGCCTTTGAGCGTGGTGATGGCCTGGATTGGCACCGTGATGATATCTTGAAGATTGGCCACGACAATTTCAGCTCGAGCGGAAACGCCTGGCTTCACGTCCGGAAGGGTGTCTGTGATCACCACTTCAGTACTATAGACCTTGAGATTGGGATTGCCAAAGCGGCTTTGGGCATCTGGCAGGATCCCGACTTTCGTGACCTCTCCTCGGAAGCGTTGATCGGGAAGAGAGTCTAGGATGACGAAGGCGGGCTGACCTATGGTCACATTGCCGATGTGTGACTCGTGCACCTTAAGAGTGACCTTCATCTGTGAAGTGTCAGGAATCTTGATCAATTCTTGACGTTTACGCACTTGCGCCCCTTCCTCGATCATGGATTCACTACTGAAACGGCTGTTCGACATGGCATAGACAGCGAGGCCGTCTTGAGGAGCATACACCTTGGTGTGGGTCAGCTGCTCCTTCATGTTGGACAATTTCTCTTGGTTCAGTTTGAGCGTCGCTTCAGCGGAATTCTTGTCGGCCTGGGCTTGAGCGATCTTGCTTTCGCCTTGTTTAATCACTCGCTCGAGTTCACGCCCGGCCTCCTCTAGGAGAGACTTAAACTCTGCTTGTGCTTTAACGAGTTCATACTCTTTGAGCATCTTGTGGGTGCTCTGTTTTCCCTCTAATTCATTCTCGCTCTTCCTTACTTTGAGACCGTCACTGTCGACCTTTGCAGCCGTCTCAAAACCTTTCGCAGCCAACTTCTGCGTCCAATCATACGTGTCTTTATCGAGGGCGAGCTCTTGTTCAGTGGTTCCGATGTCAAGCTCAGCGGTGCGCAGCTGCTGGTCGCGATCGAGCTGTTCAAATTTCTCCAAATCCATTCTAGCGAACGTCACGGCCAACTCGGCAGCTCGAGTTTCACTATCCACGGTGCTCTTCATGATCTCGAGATCATTGTCAGCGGTGACAAAGGCGGCACTGCTTGTTTCAAAAGTGATCTGTTGATCCTTTAGTTCTTCTTCTGCCTCGGCGGCATCAAGTTCGACAATGAGGTCGCCCTCTTTCACAAAGGTGCCTTCAGGGATGATGAAGATGACGCGAGAATCACCATCAACTTCATTGCGGACGACGACTTCATTGACAGCCTCCAGGTTTCCTCCCTCGACAATAGACACAAGGAAATTACTGCGTTTGGCCTCGTGATAGACTGCGAGGTCATCGGTGGAGCCACCGCGAAGGAACATCCAGCAGAAGAGGAGCGCTAGAACAAGGGCAATGCCTGAGCGTTTTGGATAGCCTCGGATGATGCTGAGTAAGCGATTGAAGAGTTTCATAGGTCTCAGTAGGTTTATTCGTTCGAAAGGAGGGTGCAGACCCCAAGCGCTTTTGATTAGTCGGCAAAGACTTGGTCAGGGGTGGGGACTTGGTTACTGCTCGGTTCGGTAGGGGCTTCAGTGACTGTAGACGCGGAACGCCATTTCGATAGGTTCACTTTAACGGCGTCACCCTTGAGCCAGAACGTCTCTTGATCTGTAGCTAGGATACCGAGGTTGGTGAGGAGGCCAAGCCTGGCCTCGAGATAGTCCACAAGGGCGCCAGTGACCGCATTCTGTGCATCGATCAGGTCATCCTGAGAATCGCTGAGGCTTTGGAAGGTGATGGTGCCTGCCTTGAGCCGGAGTTCGTTGCCTTCCACACTCTTCTCCGCGAGGGTGACAGCAATCTTTTGGATCTCGTAGCTCTTGCGGAGCTGTTCTAGTTCGCGAATGTCCCGGTCAATTTGATTGCGGACCTCGTCGAAATTGAGACCTAGCCGACGGATCGCCGACTCAAAGCTGATCAACGTGGCGCGATACTGATTGCGCTCACGTAAACGGTCTAATGGAAGATTCAATTGCACGCCCACATTGGCGCGGACGTTGTTGAAGTTGAATTTCTCATACTCGGTCGGACCTTCATCGTTCTCGACAGTAGTGTCGGCGAAGATGTTGAGATCCGCCTTGAGCTGATCGGCTGCGATGGCGACTTGGCGTTTGCTGTCTTCGTAGCGGTCGACTTCGTTGAGTAAGGGTAAACGATGCTCCAGAGCGATGCGAAAGCCATCAGCTTTGTTGAGAGAGAGTTCTACGAGGCCAGCATCACGCAGTTTCACCATCTCGCTGTCATCGAGCCGGAGGTCGACCGTTTGCGGCACCCCTAACGTAATCTTGAAGCGATCCAGCGAATTACGAAAACTAGTGATCGAATTGAGATAACTATCCTTTGCCTGAAGCTCGCGTTGCTCAGAATCAGCCACTTCTTCCGGCTTTGCGCGGTCGACGGCACGCGCACGAAGGTAATCCGTCGAGGCTTTAATGGAAAGGTAGTTGTTGTACCGATTGAAGATGACGTCCTTCACCTGCAAGAGGCGGAAGTATTCCATCAGGACGTCCACGCTGAAGGTATTCTGAAAGTGGGCGAAATCTCGCACGCCATAGAAGACATTGCGGTGTGATTGCTTAAGACGCTCGCCAGCAATCTTGCGACCCGCTCCGCGCAGGAGAGGTTGCATGATATCTAGGCTAATGACAGAGGCAGCCGACTTTCGCGGGTCTCCTGTGTAGTAACGTAAGAGGTCATTGGCGATACTCACCCCAATACCTGCGCCCGTGAGCAATGCTTGGCTGACTCCGACGTCGGAATTCACGGTGCCAGGTTGTTCGTTGTCGATGCGGCGGGAGCGTGTGCCGCGTGAGTTGGCGAAGAACTGGGGGAAGAAATTGTGCTTCTCGCCGGTAAGGTTGAGCGCCGTGAGGTAGAGAGATTCTTTCTCCGATTGAAACTCGCGGCTGTGGGCCACGGCATAGTCGAGCGCCTTGTCGATGGGCAGAACTAACTTCTTGTTTGGTGAACGCTCGTCCAGGATATCCTGCGCAGCCACGTCCTTGGGCTTCTTCCCTGCATAGGCGGTATCAATGCTGAACTCGCTTGATTTCCCGAAGATGTCTTCTTCCACCTTCTGCAGGATTTTATAAACGTCTTTGTTAGCCTGCTTCCGATAAAAGCCGGTGGTGCATCCGACCATGGCAAGGCTCCCTACGATGAGGATGGCTGCGGCTGCGGAGTATTTCTTGGAAAGCATGAAGACGTTACAAGAACAATTCCCACGATCAGTTGCGGATTAGCGAAGAAATTACTTCTTAAAGGCGAAGAAACATTCGATGAACCCAGTGGCAAAGTCTTCAGGCCTTTGAGCTATCCAATTCTCAATAAGTTCCAGACTGAAGAAGTCTCCTGTTTCAATCTCACTAGAAGGGTAGCGAAGGCGTTTGGGGGCCTCTGCTCGGTAAAGTTTTACATGTTCCCACCCGGTCGCCTCGCTTGGGGGCAATGTGGCCAAGTATTCTGGGATCTGACCAGTAATGCCTAATTCCTCCTCGATCTCGCGGACGGCGGCGGACTCGTAGTCTTCTCCGGCATCGAGGTGACCAGAGGCGGAGGAGTCCCAGGCGTTGGGATGGGCGTCCTTTAAGTGGGAGCGTTTTTGAAGGAAGAGTTCGCCTGCTTTATTAAAGACGAAGACATGGATGGCGCGATGTAGCCAGCCGTTCGCGTGGACATCGCGTCGCTTTTCTTGTCGCACGACCAGGTCGTCTTCATCGACGACATCGAAGAGTTCGTCGCCTTTCTGTGGGTTGTCCTTGAGCGGATGATCATCGGCCATGCGGGCGAGTTCGATCCATTGTTCGAGGGTGAGTTCCTCGGCACGCGCTGCGGGATTCAGGTCGAGTGCAGCCACTGCCGCGTCCCAATCGAGCCCTGAGCCTGAGAGTACATTCTTGAGTTGTTTGCGGCGCTGGGAGAAGCCTTGGCGAATGAGCCGGTCGAAGGTCGCGTGATCAAAGGTGGGAAGTTCGCCGGGGCTGCGCCTTTCTAGCGCTATCACTGATGAGTCTACTTGAGGTCGAGGAAAGAAGGCCGCCGGTCCGATGGATTTGAGCATCCGGGCTTTCCAGTAGGCCTGAATTCGCAATGAGAATGCGCCGTAGGCCTTGGTTCTCGGCTTTGCCACGACGCGCTCGGCCACTTCTTTTTGAAGCATGAAGACGGCTCGCGAGAATGGCGACGGCGGCATCAAGTAGTGGATCATGATGTGTCCGCCGCACGAGTAGGGGAGATTTCCTAGGAGGCAGACGGGTTGCTCGGCAAAGAGAAACCGGGCATCGTGCTGAACGGCGTCCTCATGAGCAACCGTGACGCTTGGGGTGTCGGCGAAATGCTCGATGAGATAATTCGCAAGCCGTTCGTCATATTCGACGAGCCAGCTCTTCGCCTCGGTCTCTGCCAGAATCTCACTCATGGCACCAGTGCCCGGTCCCACTTCAAGGACGGAATCACCTTCTTGGAGGTCGAGTTGGTCGACAATCCATCTCGAGATGTTGTCATCAACGAGGAAATTCTGCCCTAGTTTTTTACTGGGCCGCACTCGAAGGCGCTCGAGAAGCGGCCTGAGGGTAGAGATGGACATGATTAAAGAGACTTCCTTCTCTACGTTTCAGCCGCAAGTGGTAAGAGAAACTACCGAAATTCGAATGTTTTTACAATGTTTATTAAAAGCGTAGTTAAGGTTGTGTATTGGGATTGATAATTCAAGTTTTATGGAAATTCTATTTTAATGAGATTCTGAATTGAAATTACAAATACTCTAGAGAGTAACTCTCGCAATTGTTTTTAACCCACTCAATCATGACAAGATTAATGAGAATCTCACAAGTGAGCGCCGCTGCTCTCTTTCTAGCGACGGTCAGCTCTCAGGCAGCCATCACGATCGCCCTTAATGATTTCCGGGATCAATTGCCGGCGGGTTCTCCTTAAGGTGATTTGATTGTGAACAGTGGGACACCAACAGCGACCTCTGGCGTTCAGATGCTTACTGTGCCTTCGCTGATTGGATCGGAGCGGACGATCTCACTGACTTATGGGAGTGGTCCTCAGAGTGGGGCAGCGTCGACCCTGGTTAATCCTGGGCGATTGAGCTTCAGTGGTGGGCCTGTAACGACGGCTACACTCGTCGCGGCCTACAATCTCGTCGCTCCTATCGATTTCACGGTAGGTGGGGGAGACTCGTTCTTAGTCGATATCTATTCGCGTGATGTTGCTGTAGGGGCCCTGGTCGACGTCAGCGTCACTTCGGCTGCAGGAATGGCAAGTGCTACTTCGCCGTTTTCGCTTGGTGGAACGGTTCTATCCATCCCTTTCACGCAATTCGTAGGTGTGGATTTCACCCAGGTGACTGGATATTCGGTGACAATCAATCCAGATCCGGCGTTTGATGGTTCTATTCGGCTTGTCGGGGTGTCCGACACTGATGGTGTTCCAGAGCCTAGCGGAAGCTTGGCGCTGCTTGCTATCCTCGCAGGCGCGGTCGCTCGCCGCCGTCG
>CALLLI010000346.1 GCA_938082635.1 uncultured Verrucomicrobiales bacterium | reverse complement strand
AACTTCAGAAACAAGCTCCGGGAATTGATAGGTGATTTCGATGGCCTGGTTAACGAAACTGTTGAGTTCTGACGAGAGTTCCGCCTCAAAAAGCAGTTCTTGCCGAGCATAGAGATCGGATTCTGTTGGTGGTAATATTCTGAAAGTCAACGGGTTACGTTAACCAGAGACTAACAGGACGCTATCTGATTCTTCAAAAAAATGGGTTTCGGCGAAGGTCGAGCTAGGCTCGGGAATCGCGTTCGATACTCCTGGCGTGTCATTCGTGCCAAGGTCAAATCCGCCGATGCTCCAATCGCCGGTTCCATCATCAAGGCGGAACGCGTGGCCAGGAACGAAGGTACCATCTGGGCCAAGAGCAGAACCACCGAGCGAGATGCCATAACCGAAGTCATCACCATCATTGCCCGTTGGCACGCCGTTGGGCGTTTCTTGGAGGCCGAGAGCGTCGACCACGCTGGACCAAGGGGTGACGTCTAGAACGCCGTCATTGTCCGTATCGAGGTTGTCCCCAGCCATTCCGGTGAAGCCGTTGACGAGCGCGTAGGTCACGTTGTCGCTATTCTCGAAAGAAAGATCAATGAATCCCGCTGCCGTCCGCGCCATCGCCGATGACAATAAGAGTGAGGCCATCGACGGAGTCCGAGCCTGGCGAGTTCGAGTAGAATTCGATGTACTCGTCACTATCGCCGCCTGGTTGATCTATCCGTAGTTCGTTGAGAAAGACGCCAGCAGAGGCGATGGATGTAGAAAGGGCGAGACAGGATGCGAGTAGCAGTTTCATGGCGATGGAATGACTTTCCTGTGGACGAGATTGGCAGAATCTCGTCCACAGGAAAGTTTCTATGCTGTTCCGTTGCTCAGCGTGGCTTGGGCTTTTACACTTGCCAAGACCGTCGCTACCGTGAACGTTCAATTATTAGCCTTTCACAGACATGCTTTCGATTCGCCCACTGATCCTTGTTCCTCTCGCTCTCTTCGCTAATTTTGTCTCGTCTGCCCATGCGCAGATCGAGGTGCGTCTAGAAGCTGAGGGCCGCACCTTTGTTGCCAATTCAGCCGTGAATGTGAAGGTTCGCGTGATCAATCGCGCGGCCAAAGCGGTGACGTTGAAAGGGCCAAGCCCGGCGGCTAGCTGGTTGAATTTCCGAATTACGAACAGCAAAGGGGACCTTGTCACTTCTCGTCCCGGAGCTCCGCATGCCAAGCCTCTCAAGATCGGTGCTTCGAAGTCGGTTACGGTGAGAGTGAACCTCAATCAAGCGTATCCGGTGGATCGGTTTGGCAACTACCAGGTCACGGCAAATGTCTATGATGCGGGGACCGACCGTTTCCTCAGTTCGGCTCCGCAAATGATCACCATCGATGAAGCGAAGTCGATTTGGCAGCAGACAGCCGGTCTATCGAGTGGACGTAAGTTCGAATACTCGCTCCTATCTCATCGGGGTCAGGACAAGACGGCCCTCTATTATAGGATGAAAGATGCGACGACTGGCTACATCAAGAAGACCTACAAGCTTGGTGAGATGGTGCGCTATCGCCCGCCTCAAGCTGCGATCGATAATCAGCGTGAGCTTCACGTGCTCTATCTCGCAGCCCCACGCCAGTTCATCTACGACCGAATCGGTTCGGACGGGAAGTTTATCAAACGCCAGCTGATCTCGGAAGAGAAGGGGAGTCGGCCCGATCTCTTGCAAGGCCGTGATGGCCGTGTGCGTGTGGAAGGCGGAGTCGATCTGAAAGAGAAGAGCCGCGACAAGCGGCGCCAACTCGAAGACCTTGCACGCATCCGCCGTAGCTCTGCTCGCCCTCCTGGTTTTTAGGGGATTTTGCGTGGCCGGAAAGCGAAGCTTTCCGTGAAATGCCGGTGACTAGTCATCGCTATCCGCGTCAGGGACTTGTTCTGTTAGGGGGAAGGTTTCAGTCTATCGCGGTATGATCGAGTGCCATCCTTCCGCTCAGCAAGCTTCGACAAGGAGCAAAGCGGTGACAAATTACGCGCAGTTGCGTCGGCGCCTAGCCTAGAGGCTATCGGAGTCTTCGGCGTCTGGCAGGAGCTTGTCGACGATTTCCTCGATACCTTCTTTCGCCAGGGCACTCTTCATATACATCTGGCGGGCCTTGAGATACCACCCGAGAGAGGAGCCTAACTGCCCGTTCTCTTTGTGTCTTGAGGCTTCCTCTACCATCGATACAAAGCGTGCCGCTTTGACCGTGAGTTGGGAGTAAAGTTGAGCATAGTCCGGGTCCTTGTTGTAAGAGTCGGCCTCGAAATGGAGAGTTTCCCAGGCGGCCTCTGGGCTGCCGGCATCAACGAGGGCCTTCGCTTTCTCGATGCGCATCTCGAGGTCTTTGAGGCGGTCTCGCACAGACATCAAATCTTCCATTCGCTTGGGATCACTGGAAAGGCCCACGGCAGCGGCGAAGCGCGCTTCATCTTTCTGGATCGCCCTGTAGTTGCCTTCAGCAATCAGACGGTCAAGGTCGTCGAGAGCTTGGCTCTGCATGTCACTACCCTTGAGAATGAGGTCTGACACTTTCTTGAGTTCCGGGTTCGTCGGGTAGAGCGCGTGGGCCTGCTCCAGGTGCTTCTGCATGTCGTCATCCTTGCCACTGCGTGCTGCGAGGAGAGCCCTCTTGAGCAGCATGTCCGCCGTCATTGTCGTGGCATCGATGAGCCCTTCAGCCTTCGCGTAGTCGAAGTCTTTCGCGAGAACTTTCATCTTATCGACAACTTCTTTGGCTAAGTGATAGTTCTTCACGTCGATGGCACTCAGCAGCTGGTTGGAATGTCGAACGAACTCAAGCACCTTGGCCTTCTTCTTCATGCTCAAGGTGCGGATGCGCGGTAGATACTCCCCCACGGCGAAGGCTTCGCTCAATCGCTTCGTAGCACTCTCGAGTTCGCCCTTCTCGACTAAGTGCTCAAAGGCTTGCACTCCTTCATCGACATCGCGCATGGCTTCGTTGGCGAGGGCATCAAAGGTGGTCACGGTTGGGTTCATTCCCGAAGTAGACTGAAAGCTTTTGTAGATGGCAGAATCATTGTCAAACTTCATGCCGGTGTCACCATCCGTGAAGAGCTGGCGATAGATACGCGTCGCAATGACAACATGCTCAAATCGGCGCTGCATGAAGTACTGCATGATGAGGCCCTGGTATTCGAGCTTCTGTTGAATGTCACTCGCGGCCATGCCGATCTTGTTTTTCATGGCTAGAGTTTGAGCCTCGCTAGCCTTCTTTAGATAATAGGCCGTCCACGATGCCGAGCTGAATTTCTCCTGAGCGAACTCGGTCTTCTTCTCTGGATTCTGAGTAAGATTGTCCAGCGCAGCTTCTCCGGGGATGAGGGATGCTTTGTCGGAGCCATTGGACCTATTGTTGTTATTGCCTTCCGAAGAAGAATTCGTGCCCCCTTTCTTTTTTTCCATTTCGCTGAGATCTGCAGCCACATTTGCGTTCCAAAGCTGAGCTTTCGCTTCGCGTTGCAGTACCTTATTCGCTTTCTTTAAGGCACTGACATTGCGACGTGCCAGCCAAATGCCATAAATCGTATTGGAAAGCGATTCGCAGAGTCGAGCGTCATGATAGTAGGACGCGGCAATCGGTAACAGACCGACGGCTTTGGAGAGATCTCCCTTTCGTGCTTGGTGAGGCGAGAGTGCATCGAGAATTTCCCGAAGCGTTTTACGGTAAGCTGCGTCTTTTTTCGAGCTTGCGGCGGGTGCACTGAGATACTTTTCAAAACGAGCACCGAACATGCGGTTGTTCACCACATTCCAAGAATTTCCATTCCAAGACAGCACTTCGGAGCCGGGATCGAGGAAGGGCAATTCCATGCCCATGAAGGAAGGGCCTGCTGGCTTTGCCGCAGTGGGTGCTGAATCTGCCGGTGTCGGTGCTGTGGATGAAGCTGCAGGAGCTGCGGGCGGTAATTGTGTCAGACCAGGGGCTTTGGAGAGATCGGGTAGCCCTGGTGCCAAGGCGGGGGGCGCTTGCCCGAGGCTAGCAGATAACGTGAGGCCGAGAGCCAAAACTGGGAGATGAAAGCGAGGCATGGTATGAGAATTCTTTAGCATTTATGCTGACATCGTTCCCTTCTCGCTGCAAGCCTCAGGATGCTTTCGTCACTCCGTGAGCAGGGGCTCTGCGATGGAGGCGTGTTTGTCAAATATCCTCGATCGTTCGTCCTCGTTGAAGAGCGTGAGCAGTGTTGCTTTGAGCTTGTCTGCGTAAGCTTGATAGGCTTCGGGATCTGCCTTCTCTAGAAAGCGATCGGGGGCTGACTTCGCGATGTATCCAGCGAGAGTCTGTGGGGTTGCTAGCTGGCCGAAATGATAGATGAGAGTGACCAGAGCTGTGGCCACGAAGGCTCCGGCAGGGAGGCCCGCAGCGAGGACGCTTCCTTCGTCGCGATGAAGAGGAGCTGTGAGCCGCGGTCGAGGTGAGGTGAGGTGTTGAGCTTCCAGATGACGAAGGTTTGGACCGCGCCGAGAGGGATTCGTCTTCCGTTTTCCCACTCTTCGTAGAGTTTGGCTGAGACAGCGGGTAGGCACCGGCTAGCTTCTTCGATCGTGAATCCACGCTTCTGACGGACCTGGCGCAGCAAGATACAGAATTGCTAGTTGGATGGCTGCCTGTGCGGCGGGTCGGATACGGTAGGGCCGCTACTGGACTTGGCGCTGTTCTGGCTCTGGGATTGTTTGGAGGTATCGGGATCGTTCACGAGCAGTATGGGCGGCTGCTGGGGAGGAGCATGGAGTTTGGAAGAAAGGGGATAGGCAGAGTGCGTGGCAGTTCTCAAGGGTATGGTGATTTATCAATTTCACAAATGAATGATGAGAGATTTCCCAACTTTAATAAATCGTGACGCATCTTTACCGATGGCTAGGCGGCCTGATTAGCCCAATATACTCAATCTAGAGTGAGCTGGCCCCAGTCTTCGGGGCGGCCTTGGACGCCGTAGCGAGGAGCCCAAGCGAGGCGACACTCGTTGATATTCTCTCCGATGGCCGCGTCTGCCTTGTCGCCATCATAGAGGATGACGTTGAAACCTATGGTCTGCCCTTTGGTTGGCGATGTCACACCGAGAACTTTCCAGGGAATCGCCGTTTGCACCCGATAGCCAGTCTCCGTTCGGACTGCCTTGGTGGTCATACCTTGGGCGGTTTCTTCGATGGGGCCTTGGTTTGCATCGGCGTCCCGAGCGGCACGGGTGTTTCCCTCAAGGTCGAAGGGAAAGATCCCAACCTTGAAACAGGTCAGTGTATGCTCCGAGTTCGCGGTGGGATCGACGCAGATCTCGATAGCGTCACTACGCCAATGGCCACGAATATCATTGGGGGCGATGTTAGATACGATGACATCGTCGTGCACCAGTGCGTCGACATAGAGAAACTCTGCGTCGTAGCCCGTTCGGATCTCACTGTTGAGATCAGCGGGGGTGTCCGCCTTGCCTTGCACTCGTTGATCAGGAGTAATGCGCAACGGAGCTTGCGCGTTCCAACCTTCGGATGAACCATCGAGTTTAGGTTTGAACGCGAGCGGAGAGAGGCTTGCATGCGGCACAGGATGCAAAGTGGCCTCGGCGTGATGTTGTTCATCGACGATGGCTTTGACAGGAGATTTCTCATTGGCTCCCGCAGTTGGTGTGATGGAGAGGATGATCTCGTGCTGTTCCTTCGGGGGTACGGTTGCCGTGGTCTTGTTGGGGACCACTTTCCAGCCATCCGCAGCTTCGAAATTCGCCTCAATGATTTTGGCCTCAGTGCCGTGGTTTGAGATAATTAATGAAATGCTATTCGGTTGTCCTACGACGACGGGAAGATCCGAAGAAAGGTCTACTAAGAGATGGGCAATCTTCTGTTCCTGAGCCCACGCATGAAACCGGGTAAGCGCGGGGCGCGGTTTGAAATGAACTTGGATTCCTTCTGGTGCGACTGACGCGTATTTGATCACGGCTGGCTGTTCGCTTTCTGCGAGAGGCAGGCCCGCAAGCAGGTCGGTTTCGTTCTTAGCAGTGGGAATGGCACTCTTGATTAGGCCATAGCTCTCCGGAGGTCTGCCGATGGTCGCTCGTTGAAAGCGTCCGAAGCCCTGGGATCGGTGATTCCGTAAGGCTTCGCCAGCGATGGCGTGGGCTTCACTTCCCGGATCGATCTTGGCTACGGCACCTGCGCTATCGCCTCGGAAGTAAAGTTTGCGTGTTTGCCAAGTTGAGAGGCCTTCCCTGGTGAGCTGGTTAGGGAACTGTCTAGGATTTCCAGCGGCAACGTAGGCTTCCACGGCGAGGATTCCCGCTGCTTGGTGGTGGCCATGCTGGCCCGGGCGGGGGAAGGGATTCATCGTGAGGATGACTTCTGGACGAACGTTGCGAATGATCCTGACAAGGTGCTCAAGCGCGGCCTTGCGATCCCATTTCTCCAGAGTCATGGCGGCGCTTTCCGTGTAGGCCCAGTCCAACTGTTCTAGAAAGAAATGGTGGCTTACCCCAAGGGTGTCCAGACACTGTTGCAGCTCAACCTCGCGCAGCACGCCGAGGGAGCGTCCCCAGTGTGTGCCGACCATGTTACCACCGCCTTCGCCGCGCGTGCAATAGACATGAGAGACGATCGCATCGCGCTCATGAGCGTAGTAGGCAAGCGTCGAGGCCATGCCGGTTTCGTCATCTGGATGCGCCAAGACGCAAAGGATGTCCGTCTTGAGTAACTCGGCGCCTTGTTTCTGAGCTAGGATAGGAGTGACTCCTAATGTGAATGCGAGGGCAATGTATCTGAGGAGGGGCATTCGCTTTGTAGGGCTGCTGGGATTCCATTGGGAAAGAGCGCATCAATGGCTTCTTGGATCTTTTCGACCCGGTTCGTAGGATTTGGGTGCATGCTGAAGAACTCGGGCGGGCCTTTGTCACCACATGCGCTAACGAGGACCTCCATGATGTCGATCATCGCCGAAGGATCATAGCCTGCATTGGCCATGAAGCGCACGCCTAATCGATCCGACTCCAATTCGTCTTCGCGGCCGTACTTCATGCCGACCATGCCTCCGACGAGATCGGCTGCGCAGCCGATCTCGGGGCTACCTGATGGCGTGACAATAGCGCCGATCAGTCCTCGTTTGAAGCTGTCTTTCGCCATGCGCTGGGCTCCGTGTCAGGCCACGACGTGGGCGATTTCGTGGCCAATGACACCGGCGATTTGCACTTCATTGAGCTGAGAGAAGAGGGCGTCTGTGATGAAGGTCTGGCCGCCGGGCAAGGCGAATGCGTTCACCTTCTGGGGATCGACGAGGAGGCTGAACTCGAAATCCCACGGATGGGTTTCAATAATCTCAGGATTGGTCCGGACGATGCGCCATCCTATTTGATCAATGAGTGCTTGCAGGCGTCTGTCAGGATGTGGCCCGCCGTGCTGTTGGATCATTTGTGGGACCGCTTGCGAGTCGAGGGCAACCTCTTGTTGAGGTGTAAGGCTAACATATTGGTTCTCGCCGGTCACTGGATTGTACTGGCGCTTGTTTCAGAACGAAATGAGTGTGAAGGCGGCCCGCAGCGCGGCTCCCCAGTCGATGGGCTGACGCACGATAGGCGCGGAAGTAGTCGATGGGGGCATGCCACCATCTCAATGGAAATGGTGGCTTCTTACAAATGGGAAGGCTGAATTCTTTCAAATTATTATGGAATCCTAATAATCAGAATATCTCTAATTTCTATGTAAATTGAGTTGCGTTGAAAGTTGGGCTACGATAATCTCCAGACTTACAATGGACAATGTTGCGCCAGCTATCCCTGGATTTCGTTCGCTCTCTCAAGCTGGGATTCAACTCGGTTCTGAGGGGGGGGGGGCGTCCTTGACTGAGAGCCAAGAAGTAGCGGGCAGACCAGCAGAACTGACACCGACAGATACGGCTTCAAAGGTTCGTCGTGCGCAATCTGTGGCGGTGCAGCCTCGCGAGCCTGGAACCAAACGTCCCTTGCCGCATCAGCAGCAGCCGCAACAGATAAATCAGCAAGGCGCGATTCCCAACGGTCTCTACGTGGGGGAGTTGCCGTCCCTGCAGTTCTCCTGTCCCAGCTGCGGAGTGGTGCTGACGATCACGGAACCGTCTGCTTACAACGGCAAGCCTGGCCCTTGCCCGCATTGTTCAGCCGTGGTGCTCCCGCCTCGGGTGATCTCGCCCTTCGCTATGGCGTCTACTCGTCAGCCGGTGCAACCCAACGAGGAAGAGGCCCCGCGTCGCTACTCTGGATTCTCGCTCTAGAGCATTGCTGCCGAAGCATTCGGTGCTATTGCTTTCTGAATGGATCGTCCTTTCCTCAAGAATCTACGTCGTTTGGGAATGATCGAGGGTATCTCGACCTTGCTGCTATTTGGAGTTGCCATGCCTATGAAGTATCTGGGAGGTAATGAGATCGGCGTGAAGATCATGGGGCCGATTCACGGATTTCTCTTCATCGGTTTGGTCGTCGTCGCGGCGATAGCCATCGCGCGTGTGCCGATAGGGATGAAGTTAGGCTTTGCCGCCATCGTGGCTGCGGTTGTTCCGTTGGGCCCGTTCGTGGTCGATCGGTGGCTGAAGAAGTTAGATGAAAATTAGAGCGTATTGCTATTTCATTGGTGGCGACGGTGCAGCCTCTTTCTTCGGTAGGTAGGTGCGACGTGTTTCCAATTCGCTTTCGGATCTTTCAGGGTCATGCCTACGAGAAGTAGAGATACGTGGCAACGGCTCCGGTGACCGTGAAAGCGGAAACGGGATAGGCAAAGCGCCAGGGCGTGATGTCGACATCGCCCGAATGTTGCTGAACAAACGGTTCTGGCCTTGGCTTGACCTTGCCGATGATGAACATCCCTAGCAGGGTCAGGGCGAAGATGATTCCCTGGAGGTGGAATTCACTGATCGGCAAGGGGATGACGAAGGCAAAGAGGAGGTAAGTTAGGGAACCGAAGAGAATGGCGAACTTGGCTGCTGCTGCTGGGACTCGTTTCGTGAACAGAGCGCAGACCATGACGGCGAGGATCGGAATGGCGTAGCAGCCGTTCGCCTTCTGCAAGTAGCCGAAGATTCCGCCGGCGTTGAGTGCTACAATCGGGCCGATGATCATGGCGGAAACAGCGAGGATGAGGCTGAAGATTCTGCCGATTTTGACCATCTGGGTACTGCTCGCTTCCGGTCTGAGCTTCTTCTTATAAATGCCAGTCGAGAAGAGCGTGGCTGCAGAATTGAGTCCGGAATTGAACGATGATAGGATGGCGCCCGCAATGACAGCTGCAAAGAAGCCGGTAAGTGGAGCAGGGAGTACCCCTTTCACTAGAGTGCCATAGGCTTCGTCTTGCGCGTCACCGATCTGTTCTCCATAGAGATGAAAGGCGATGATGCCCGGGATCACGATAATCAGTGGGCCAAGCAATTTTAGGGTGGCTGCCAGCAAGACGCCTTTCTGTCCATCTGCTAGAGATCGGGCACCCAAAGTCCGCTGGACGATCACCTGATTGGTATTCCAGTAGAAGAGGTGCAGGAGGATGACCCCGGTAAACAATGTCGTGAATGGGATCGAGACGTCGGGATTCTCTGACGCAAACACAATAGCATCGAACTTCTCAGGATTTGACTCTGTGAGAGTGCGCCAGCCATCGGCGATCCCTGAGCCTCCGGCTTGCTTGGCGACTTCCGCGAGGCCGTAGAATGGAATCATGAGCCCGCCAATCATCAGGCCAATGCCATTGATCGTGTCTGACACGACGACGCCCTTGAGCCCACCAAAGATCGCGTAAGCAGAACCGATTAGACCGATGGCCCAGACCGTGGCCCAGATGGCGGCATCCTTGCTCCCTCCAAACAGCGCCGGCACGTCAAACACCGTCGACATGAAGAGTGCCCCTGAGGCGAGGACCATGGGAAGGAGGATGACGACGTAGCCTGTGAGAAATAGCATTTCTGCCATGAGGCGTGTCGTGCCATCGAAGCGTTTCTCTAAATACTCAGGAGTCGTTGTCAGGCCGCTCTTGAGATAACGGGGCAGGAAGATGAGCGCTAGCACCACCATGGAAACGCCGGCGAGAGTCTCCCAAGCGGTCACCACCACCCCGTCAGTGTAGGCACCTCCATTCAGCCCGACGATCTGCTCGGTCGAGAGATTCGTCAGAAGAATCGAGCCAGCGATCACGATGGGGCCAAGGGAGCGCCCGGCGAGGAAGAAGCCGTCTTTGCCGGATTGATCGGTGTTTCGGGTGAGAAAGTAGGTCGCCGCAGCGACGGCAATCGTGAAGAGGAGGAAGGAGATGAGAGTCATGGCACGTTCTGGTGCCTGCATACCATGCTCTCCCATGATTATCCAAGCTCAGGATGCCCCTGGTTTCTGCCATTCGTCTTTGACTCCCTGCCACGGAACCGTATCATCGCGCCCACTGCTCACCTGAACAACCCTGTCCATATTCATGTCTGAAGAACGTTCCTTTGCTGTTTCCGCGAAACTCGCGGTGATGATGTTCCTGCAATTTGTCATCTGGGGCGCGTGGTACGTCACCGCGCCTAACTACCTGTCGACGATTGGTTTCACCGCAGATGACTTCAGCTGGACCTACGCCGTCGGCCCCTTCGCTGGGATGATCTCGCCGTTCTTCGTGGGCATGATTGCTGACCGCTTCTTCCCTGCCCAGCGGGTTCTAGGTGTCCTACACCTGATAGGAGGAGGAATCATGCTTTATGCCACCATGGTAATGAAAGGCGGCGATCCTTCGGCAGCCACCATCAACTGGATGTTCTTCGGCCACATGCTTTGTTTCTACCCCACGCTCGCTCTGTCTAACAGCTTGGCGATGCGTCACATGACCAATCCTGAGAAGCAGTTTCCTGTCATTCGTGTCTTTGGCACGCTAGGATGGATCTTTGCTGGGATCTTCCTGACGTTCATGTCTTGGGACACCTCCATCGATATGTTCTATGTCTCTGGATTCGCAGCCATTGCCTTGGGTATCTTCAGTCTCTTTCTGCCACATACACCTCCAGTAGGGGGGCAAGGCAAAGTTACCGTTCGGGACATACTCGGCTTAGATGCATTTGTGCTTTTGAAAGATCGTTCTTATCTGATCTTCATCCTCGCTTCGATGCTGATCTGCATCCCGCTAGCCTTCTACTATCAGATCGCTAGTCGCGTGGTAGAAACGGCGTCATTGCCTATCGGTTTAACCATGTCCACTGGGCAAATGTCAGAAGTCTTCTTCATGCTTCTGATGCCGTTCTTCTTTGCAAAGCTTGGTGTGAAGAAGATGCTCGCTATTGGAATGGCTGCCTGGGTGCTTCGTTATGTCCTCTTTGCCTATGGCACCCCAAACCAGGTCGGAGCTATGATTATCTTTGGTATTCTCCTCCACGGGATTTGCTATGATTTCTTCTTCGTCACTGGTCAGATCTACACAGATCAGATTGCGCCTAAGGCGATTCGATCTCAGGCCCAGGGCATGCTCGTCTTCTTTACGCTTGGACTTGGAATGTTCATCGGAGCGAAAGTTGCAGGCGTTATCGAAACGGGGCACACGCCGCAAGCCTCGCTCGATCTTAAGGCGCAGGTTGTCGAAGTGAACGCCCAGATCGAAGCCGCAGGCGAAGGCGCTGATACCACAGCGCTGACTGAGCAGGCGACCGATCTGCGTTTGCAAGAACTGCGTGCGGTTGAATGGAAGCCGTTGTGGCTGAAGCCAGCGGGCTTTGCGGGCGGAGTTCTCATCATCTTCCTTCTGCTCTTCCGTGAACCGGCTCGCCCATTAGAAGAACCCGTTTCCTAAGTCACCACCTATTCTTTACCTTAAATGGCATCTCTGAAAGTACTCGTCGTTGGAGCCGGAAACATGGGCGCGTCCCATGCCCGCGCTTATAAGAAACTCAAAGGCTTCGAAATTTGCGGCGTGGTCACGCGCTCGAAAGAGAGCCGGAACAAATTGATCGAGTCGTTAGGCGGCGGGATCAAAGGTTACGGCAACTACGACGAAGCGTTGGCCGATTCCAAGCCGGATTGTGTTTCCATCAACACCTATCCAGAGACCCATGCCGAATACTCGCTGAAAGCGTTTGAAGCCGGTGCACACGTCTTCCTCGAGAAGCCTATCGCTGTCACGGTGGAAGAGTCTCAGCAGGTGGTCGCTGCCGCCAAGGCGGCGAACAAGAAGCTCGTCGTTGGCTACATCCTCCGGGTGCACCCTTCGTGGATCAAGTTCATCGAGATTGCCCAGACCATGGGGAACCCGCTAGTGATGCGTATGAATCTGAATCAGCAGAGTCATGGTTACATGTGGGACGTCCATCGTAACCTGATGAACTCGATGTCGCCGATTGTGGATTGTGGTGTTCACTACGTCGATGTCATGTGCCAGATGACGCGTTCGAAGCCGGTGAAGGTGAGCGCGATTGGCGCTCGGCTCTCGGATGAGTTGAATCCTGGCATGTACAACTACGGCCAGTTGCAGGTGACGTTTGAGAATGGATCAGTCGGTTGGTATGAAGCTGGTTGGGGGCCCATGATGAGCGAAACGGCCTTCTTCGTGAAGGATGTCGTTGGACCCAAGGGCTGCGTGTCCATCGTAGCCAAAAACGCAGCCGGTGCTTCTAAGTCTTCTGACATTGATTCACACTCGAAGACAGAATCCTTGCTCGTGCATCATGCCGATCTCGACGACAAGAACGAGTTCACCAAGCCAGACGAAGTCATCGATCTCCACGACGAGCCCGACCACGACGAACTCTGCGAACGTGAACAGGCTTATTTCCTCAAAGCGATCCAGGAAGACCTCGATCTTTCCGAGCACATGGCAGATGCCGTGAACAGTCTTCAGATTGTGTTAGCTGCGGATCAGTCGTTCAAGCAAGGTCGAGTAGTCGATCTCTAGACGGCCCGCTCTGTCAGAAATCGCATACAAAGTCACGAAAATTTCGCCAAGGAGCTGGTCTATGAAAGGCTTCCTGCCTTCGTGTGAGACTAGATTTAGTAGCGTTGTCGTGCGGGGATTTCCCATCGACCTGTGACGATATCGTCCACGATGGTCGTTGCGAGATCGTAGAGCGCTACGGTTGGGCAGATGTGCCAGGGGATACCTAACAGAGTGTCGCCTAGGGCGAAGTCTGAGGCGGTAGGTGTTTGGATGACGAGGTGTTCTTCACTTTGGCTGATGAAGACGGCGTTTGGCATGTCAGGGAAGACGACGCGACGGTCGATGTGGTTCTCTGCGGCGATGGCTTTGTGGCCGAGGTCGAGGGTGAGCAGATCTTTGTCTGGTTTACTGATTACTCGGGTGAGGACTTGGGCTGCGTGCTCGAATTTCATATCGGGCACTTTCTGAGCGTAGCCAGCGTCCCAGAAGATGGAGGTGCCAGGGCTGCAGAGGACTCGGGTGTCTTCGGCGTGAATGGGGAAGGTCGGGGTGCCTCCTGCGATGATGGTGCCGGCTTTATCAGTGGACTCAATCATTTCCCAGAAGGGAGCCCATGCTTGCTGCATAGCGGTCTGGCGCTCTGAGAGATCGGACTGGTGAAGGTGCCCGTCATAGACGTGCCAACCCTCGAATCGCAGGGTGCTTGTTTGTTCGATCGCGGCTTTCAAGGCGAGGACGTCTTTGTCTGCGGGGATGCCCGTGCGGCGCATGCCGCAATCGATATCAATGTAGATACCCAGTGCAACTTCGGTCTTTGCGAGTAGCTCGACCGTGGAAGCATGATCTGCGATGGTGCTTAGCTTGGCGTTGGGGTGTTTCTTTGTGAGGGCCGCGAGTAGAGCGTTATTTGGACCTACAGGCTGATGGGCGAGGAGCACGTCTTTCGCGCCAGCTTTCAGGGCCATGCGCGTTTCTGATAAGGTGGCGCATTTGAATTGAGTGACTCCCGCCTTTAGATACAGCTCCACCACGGCTGGCATCTTGGAAGTCTTTAGATGCGGGCGTAGACGTTGGGGTGACCTCGCCATGCTGATCATGCGAGCGATATTTGCCTGCACTCGGTCAGGGTAGACGAGTAGCCCTGGTGAGGGAACGTTTTGAATTCCCGCGATCATGATAGCCGCTCTAGGACAAGGCTAACAAGAGATCACCACTCTCGACGGTGTCTCCTGAGTCCACTTGAAGCTCTGCCACGGTGCCGTCTTTTGGAGCGGTGATCGTGGTATACATTTTCATCGCTTCAAGCGTGAGCAAGGCATCGCCTTCGCTTACCTTGCTGCCCACGGAGACGGCGAGAGAAGCGACCAGGCCAGGCATCGGAGCGGCGACATGATTCTCGTCTTTCTCATCTGCTTTGGGGCGAGACTTCTTCTCTGTGCGGATACTGGTGTCGAGAATCTTCACGTGACGGGCCACGCCGTTTAGCTCGAAGATGAGGGTGCGTTCGCCGTCGCTATTCGGATCGGTCTGGTGGAGGAAACGAATAATGAGAGTCTTTCCTTCTTGGATGTGGACAAGAATCTCTTCATCCTGACAGAGTCCATAGAAGAAGGCAGGAGAGGGGAGGACGGAAACGTCTCCGTAGCTCTCACAGAAATTCACATAGTCCTCAAAGACCTGAGGATACATGAGGTAACTGTAATTCTCCAGAGTGCTCGGCTCATGGTGAAGGATGCTTTTGACTGTCTTGGAGACTTCCTCGAGTTCCACTGCTGGAGCGAGAGCGCCCGGACGTTCTGTGGTGGATTTGCGATCGCCGAGAACGACCTTCTGGACATCAGCTGGCCATCCGCCCATGGGTTGGCCAAGGCCGCCAGCTAACATATCGATGACAGACTCGGGGAATGGTGTGCCTGGAGGTAGGTTTGGAATGTCCTCGGCTTTGATCCCTCGCGTGATGAGGAACATGGTGAGATCTCCGACCACTTTGCTGGAAGGGGTGACTTTCACGATGTCCCCGAAGAGCTCATTCACATCCGCATAGGTGCGAGCGATCTCGGGCCAACGATGGCCGATGCCCATGCTATTGGCCTGCTCTTTCAGGTTGGTGAACTGGCCACCAGGCATCTCGTGCAAGTAGACCTCGGCTGAGCCATGAGGCGGAGAGGTGTCGAACGGCTTGTAGTACGTTCGGACATGTTCCCAATAGTCTGAATACTGGTTCAGGGCATCGAGGTCGAGCTCGGTATCGCGTTCAGTATTCTGGAGAGCGGCGACGATCGAGTTCAAGTTTGGCTGGCTGGTGCCGCCTGAGAAGGAAGCGATGGCCGCGTCCGCAATGTCGACGCCAGCGTCGGACGCTTGAAGAATGGAGGCGGCGTTGATACCCGAGGTGTCGTGGGTGTGGAAATGAATCGGAATGCCAACCTCGTCTTTCAGCGTCTTGACGAGTTTGTGAGCCGCATACGGGCGACAGAGACCTGCCATGTCCTTGATGCAGAGCATGTGTGCGCCCATTTCAACGAGTTCCTTGGCAAGATCGACGTAGTATTGGAGAGAATACTTGTCGCGCTCTGGATCGAGGATGTTTCCCGTGTAACAGATGGTGCCTTCACAGAGGGACTTCGTTCCCTGGACGGCTTCCATCGCTGCTTTCAAGTTTGGCAGGTAGTTGAGCGAATCAAAGATCCGGAAAATGTCCATGCCAGCTTCCGAAGATTCCTTCACGAATCCAGAGACCACATTGTCAGGGTAATTCGAATACCCGACGGCGTTTGATCCGCGGAAGAGCATTTGGAAACAGATGTTAGGAACCATCTTACGCAGTAGGCGGAGACGTTCCCATGGATCCTCGTGGAGGAAACGCATGGCCGAGTCGAAGGTAGCTCCGCCCCACATCTCCATCGAGAAGAGGTTTGGTGTGTGGTGGGCGACAGCGGCAGCCACGGCTAGCATGTCAAAGGTGCGGACACGTGTGGCGAAGAGAGACTGATGAGCATCGCGGAAGGTCGTGTCCGTGATGAAAAGTGGCTTCTGATCGAGCACCCATTTGCTGAAGCCTTCAGGTCCCAACTCTAGCAATTTGTCGCGCGTGCCTGCGGTCGGCGCTTGCGCTGGGTTGAAAGGAACTGTTGGGGCGGGTTCGAATGGCGCTTCGATACGGTGGCCCTTGGCATGCGGATTGCCATTCACAATGACATCGCCAAGATACTTGAGCAGCTTGGTGGCGCGGTCGCGACGCTTCTTGAAGTGGAAGAGCGATGGCGTGGTATCGATCAGGGTCGTCGTGGCCTTGCCTGCGCGGAAAGATTCCTCGGCGATGACATTCTCCACGAAGGGAATGTTCGTCTTCACGCCGCGAATGCGGAATTCGCGCAGAGCGCGGTCCATGCGATCCAGAGCGATCTCGAAGGTCTGCGCGTGGGTGGTGACTTTCACGAGCAGGGAGTCGTAGTAAGGGGTGACCACGCTCCCGGTGGTGCCAAGTCCACTGTCTAACCGAACGCCAAAACCAGCGGCTGATCGGTAGGTGATAATTTGCCCAATGTCAGGGCGAAAGTCTTGCTCGGGATCCTCTGTCGTGATGCGACATTGCACGGCGAAGCCATTTCGCGGGATATCTTCCTGAGCTGGCAGTGTAAGGACAGGATCCGTCATGGGATGGCCCTGCGCGATGAGGAGTTGTGAACGCACGATGTCGATGCCCGTGATTTCCTCGGTGACGGTGTGCTCCACTTGGATCCGCGGGTTCATTTCGATGAAGAACCACTCGTTGGCATCCAGGTCGACAAGGAACTCGACGGTGCCCGCGTTGTCATAGCCGATGCTTTTGACCAGGCTCACCGCAGCGTCACACAAGTCGTGGCGCAGCTTCTCGTCCAGGCCCACGGAAGGCGCAATCTCCACGACTTTCTGGTGGCGCCGCTGCACGGAGCAGTCGCGCTCGTGCAAGTGCATGGCATTTCCATGCTGATCTCCTAGTACTTGCACTTCGATGTGCTTGGCGCGGGAAACGAAGCGCTCGAGGAAGACAGCGTTGTTGCCGAAAGCTCGTAGAGCTTCATTCTGCGCATCGTCTAACAGGTCATTTAGTTTCTCCGGATTACGTACGACGCGCATGCCGCGTCCGCCTCCGCCGAAGGCCGCTTTGATGATGAGTGGAAAGCCGATTCCTGCAGCCGCCTTGACTGCCTCGTCGCGATCAGTTACGGGATCTTCTGTGCCGGGAAGGGTAGCCAGGCCAGCCTTGAGCGCGGCAGCGCGGGCGGCGACTTTATCTCCCATGAGATCGATGATCTCGGGGCGGGGACCTACAAAGATGATGCCGGCGTCATCACAGGCACGGGCAAAGTCTGCATTCTCAGCCAAGAATCCGTAGCCTGGATGAATGGCGTCGACGCCTTTCGAAACGGCCAGTGTGATGATACCCTCGATGTCTAGATACGCACCGACGGGCCCTTTGTCTGGATTCAGCTGGTAGGACTCATCGGCTTTGAATCGATGGATGGAGAATCGGTCTTCTTTGGCATAAATGGCCACCGTGCGGAGGCCAAGTTCGTTCGCGGCCCGAAAGACTCGGGTGGCGATTTCACTGCGGTTGGCGACGAGGAGTTTGCGGATGGGCTTAATGCTCATAGACGCCCTCAGTCTGCTAGCCGCTACCTATTCGGCAAGGGATTTCCCGCCTTGGGGGCCTCGTAAACTCAACTTAGAGAAGAGATTGCGCTTGCCCATATTCCGTGTTTCCGCTCCAGCAGACCAGGCGTATTCTTGCCCAGTGGCCGACCAGACTTCCTCCAAATCTCTCGCGAGGGCGGTGTGGTCTCGTTTGGCTCCATACCACAAGCATTTGTATGGAGCCGTGGCGCTTCTGGTACTGGCAGTCCCCCTCGTGAACTTTCATCCGTTGGTTTGGGGAATTGTTGCGGATCGACTGATGGAGAAGACCCTCACTGTGGGTGATCTCACCTTCTGGATGATCACGATGTTCGTGACCTATGTCATCGGCCTCTCTGCGAATGCGTGGCACACCTACTTGTTGGAGAAAACCGGACAGGCCTTCGTTCGAGATATTCGGGTGGCGTTGTTTGAGAAGTTTCAGGGGCAGTCGCTGTCCTACTACCATCAGCATCACTCTGGGGAACTCGTGACGAGGATTGTCAGTGATGTCGATGCGATGGAGCAGTCCGTTCTTCAAGGTGTCGCAGGATTGTTAGGTGAGATCGTGACCTTTGTGGTCGTGGCCGGGATGGTCTTGTGGATCAGCCCCTTGGTCGGGACGGTATCGATCTTGCCTCTAGCGTTTGCCTTTGTCTTCATTCGTATTTATAAGCGCCGGGTCAAGAGTCTCTATGATAGCGTGCGCAAGCGCCTGGGCCACATCGGTGCCTTTGTGCAAGATCGTCTTGCGGGCATGCAAGTGACCCAAACCTATGGGCGGGAGGCAGAAGAGAAGGCTGCCTTTTACGAGAAAGCCGAAGCGTTCTACGAGACGAGTGTCAGGGCGAGTCGCCTTCGGCAAACTTACTTCCCGTTGGTCTCCATCTTCGGCTTCATCAATAATCTCATCATGCTCGGTGTCGGAGGGTGGTTGATCATGACGAATAGCACTGCGTTCACGATCGGTGCTCTGCTAGCGTATCGTGGTTTCTGGTGGCGCCTACAAAGTCCGATCCGTACGATTGCTCAAACAGCTGATATCTTGCAACGGGCGCGCGCTTCCGCTGAGCGTGTCTTCGAATTACTCGATGCACCGGTGGTGATCGAGGATGCTGCTGATGTGAAACCTCTGTCGCTGCCCGTGCGAGGCGCGGTAAAGTTTCATCAGGTGAGTTTTCACTACGTGCCTGAGAAGTCGATCCTGCGCGACGTTTCTTTTGAGATTGAGCCGGGCGAGTTTGTTGCTGTCGCAGGTGGCTCCGGTTCTGGTAAGACGACATTGCTGCATCTGATCCCGCGATTTTATGAGGCCACCAGTGGGCAACTCTCTATCGATGGGCAGGTTGTCAGTAATGTCGCCCTGAAGAGCCTGCGTGGGCCTATTGGAATGGTTGGTCAGGATAGCTACCTGTTCGATGGTAGTGTGCTAGAGAATCTCCGATATGTGCGACCTGAGGCGACTCTTGCTGAGATTGAGGAAGCTGCGCGTGCAGCCAATGCCCATGAATTTGTGCTCGATCTCCCCGAGCAGTATGACACCAGCGTCGGACAGAATGGGGTGAAACTGTCAGGCGGGCAGCGCCAACGGCTGAGTTTGGCCCGCGCGTTTCTAAGCCAGCCCAAGGTGCTCTTGCTAGATGAGCCCACCGCATCCGTTGAGCCAGAGAGCGAATCGCTCATCCATCGGTCAATCCTACAGCGTACTTCCGAAGGGAAGGGGACGACGATCTTGGTCACGCACCGAGTGGATCTTTTGAGACAGGCGCCACGCATTCTCTTCCTCTCTGAAGGTCGGCTCGCCGCCGATGGTTCTCATGCGGGTCTCTTGAAAGGGAGTCCTGCCTACCGGGAGGCCTATCAACAGTGGGAGCGCGAAGCGTGTCTTGCCTCAGCCTAACGGCCTAACCACATTTTCATACTCCGAGTCACGAGATCGGAGGCGTCCTGTTGCACCCAGTGCTCTGCGCCTGGCACGGTGACGAGGGTGAGATCTTTCTCTAGCCAATCCCACGTGTTGTTCAGCGCTCCGGAGAGAAGGGCCGTGTCCTTGAGTCCGTGGATCATGAGCACCGGGCACTTCACTTTCACGACTTCGCCTTCGGGAAGTTGATAGGGTTCTCGCGGGTAGTTCTTCTTGTAGTAGTGCAACATGGCTTCGAAATCGGAGCGCTTGAAAGCCTCGATGTAACGGGCCTTGGCTTTGGGATCTTTGACATAGAACGTGAGGCCTTCGGCGGTCAGATCCTTGTGGGCACCTTCTTGTTGAAAGCGTCTGGCATAGGCACTGTTCTTCTGCTGCTCAGGGTTGGTCGCCAATTCGCGAGCGAGACCACGTGGGTGCGGCAAGTTTAGAATGATCAGCTTCTCCGTCATTTCAGGTTTCGTCATGGCGAACTGCCAGGCGACCATGCCTCCCCAATCATGGCCACAGATGATGGCCTTCTCTTTGCCAATAGACTTGATTACGGCAGCGACATCGCCCGTTAGTAGATCAAGCGCGTAGTTGTCCATGCCCTTGGGCTTGTCGCTCTTGTTGTAGCCGCGTTGGTCGATCGCGATCACTTGGTAGTTGGTGTTCAACGCGGCCATTTGATCGCGCCATGTGTACCAGAAGTCTGGGAAGCCGTGGATCATGATGATCGGATCGCCCTGACCAAGACTGGCGTAATGGATCTTCACGCCATCGCTGTCAGCATAGCCGTGAGATACGCGGTCAAACACGTCCTCGTCTTGCGCCCTTGATAGAACGGAGAGGGCCAGGAGGATGGCGAGGCAACGAATTGAGCTGTTCATGCCATACTCGTATTCGTAAAAACCACGAATGGACACGAATAAACACGAATAATTAAAAGTGGTGAGGGCTACGCTCGCCGCCTACGCAAGCCGATAGCGAAGATTCCTAGCATCAAGAGAAGTGTCGAGGACGGTTCCGGCACTGAGGGGACCATGGGCATGTGCGGGACAGTCTTCTTATCGGCCTGCTTGAGTCCGTGTTGCTCATACTGCTCTCGACGCTCTAACACGACAGCGCCAGAGATGGGCGTAACAAGTTGATAGTGGGCGAGCTGTTTGCTCCAATCGCCAGCCACCGCGCGATGTTCACGCCAGGCGGTCATGCCTTCTGAATATTTGGTGTAGCGCGGGAATTGGTCGTCCACTTGGATGGCCCCAGTAGGAATGGCAGCGTCGGCCGACTGCCGACAGACAGACCATGTGCTGCGCTCAGTCGGGTTCGTGAGGCCCTGGAGGAAGTTGGCGAGCCGTTGGTCGAAGTCGCTTCCCATTACCGGCCCCTGCCGAAATTGCGGGATCTTCTTTAGGGCTTTGGCGATGGCGTTGGTGCCGTGGGTGAGCGAGACGTCGTAGAGTTGGACGCGTTCTTGACGGGAGAGTATTTGACGGAGCGGCTCGGTGGAACTGACTTCTGGGTGTGCCGTGTGCAGCCAGACAACGGCGCTGCTCTTGGTCTCTTTCCACAGCTTGCTACAAGCGTGATGCAGCGAAGGAAGGCTGTCAGTTCCGTGTCTTGGGCTCCATTGTTTCAAGACCTCTACACTCTGGATCGAGGGTTCGGATGCAGAGGCGATGAGAAAGTTGAACTGATCTGATGGGAGTGCTCGAAGTTGTTCGGTCAGTATGGGGATAAACGGTTTCATGCCTTCAGAGTTGTCTAGCACAATGATCACGCGCTCGACGGGCGCCACCGATTCGGAAATGCGCGTGCCTACGAGAACAGTTTCTTGGGGATCTTGAGCAAACGGATCGCGGCTTCAGATTTGCTCAGAAAGGTCGTTGCCTCCAAATTCTTGAACCGGTGTGATTGGCGATTTGTCTAACAATTCGCGATTCGTAAAGGTGAATTGGCTTCCTTGGTCGTGCCCGTCACCTTGAGACCACACGTGATGTTTGAGGGTACTGGGAAATCCAAAGTTGCGTTCAACGACGCGCGGCAGGATTACCTTAGGTTCGTCGGGAGACCAGGGAGCCGTGATCCCTAGTCGGATCTTCATTTGCCCTTTGGGTAGGACAGGAAAGCACTGCACGAGCACGCGGCCAGGGCCGGATACCGTGACGAGCACAGGATCGCGGCGCTCTACCATTACCACGCTCTTGTAGGCTGATTTAACTTTATTGTTAGGTCCGAACGCGGCTTCTTCAGGTTCGTCATTGATCCACAGGGTGACTCGGCTCACCACGCCCTCGGGTGGTAGCTGCACTTGGCAACGCGCTTCGTACATGTCTGGGCTGAGGTTCTCGAACTCGACCGTCCATTCTGTATAACTGAGCCTTGCGGACGCATCGACGTGGGTGTCCATAAAGAGCCCGCGCAGGCGGCTCCCTACGCGATCACCTCCCTGGTCGGGATCGAAGGTCACGGTATCCCACTGATCTCTTTGATAGAGTCGGCTATGAACTTGTGGGTGTTCGATCTCGTTGTAGGGCGTGCCGGTTGCTAGAAAGTAGACCTTCTGGGCTTGTTCGGGGGAGACCTCTGCACAGCCGATGGCCCCAATCACCATGCCCGCAGCATCTTGATTTCCTGCCCAAGCTCTGCCAGGGCCATAGCAGCTTCTGAGCACGTCGTCCTCCGTACCTGCTATTCGAATCGAGTTGAGGCCGCGTTCACGTATTGAGACATTCTCCGACTTCGCCATGCTCAGTCCTATTCTTCCGACATAGGAGGGCAGCTCTAGAATGCTCAGCGCGGCAATCCCCACGTAGATACCTCGCCGGGACCACGTCTTCCATGGGATCTCTCGTGCGCTGGGTATCTTCTTCCACATGAGAGTCCTGGCCCGAGAAATCCCAATCATGGCAAACGGTGGAGCTAATGGAACGAGGCCGAATCCGAAGTAGACGAGCCCGAGGATGGCGAACGGAATCCACCAGAACGTGATGGCCACATAGTAGACTGAAACGGCCAATGCAACCCCTGACAAACAGGCGATGGTGTTGAACGACCTTGGTATCCAAGGGGTTCGTTTCCAAAGAAGGCATCCGCTGACGATGGGCACCAGGAAGAGCAGGGCTGCATGAGCCAGCGTGGGCATGGGATCAAAGAAGACCATAGCGCACCAATGAAAGATCCCTTCAAGGACGAGGACAACGAGTGGAAGAATCACGTAGAAGATCGCGGCTGCGACCGTTCGTGTCTTGGGCGGCTTGCTAGGATCTTCGGTGGGAATCGGTGGTGCTTTTACGAAAGCGGACTCTGCCTCGACCATATTCTGATCGGGATGCAGCTCTTCGACGACGCGTTGAAGTTCGATTCGAGTCACGCGGTCCACACCGCGCTGTGCTAGCTCTTCGTGCACATGGCAGCGAATATCTTGAGCGACTTCGTCGGCCGGTCGTGCGCCAAAGTGCGAGGAGAGGAAGTCCCTGAAGAAGGATTCAGCAGCAGGTGTCCAAGTCGTCATCGTCGATAGCTGTGTGAGGATCTAAGAAACGGGCGTGAGCAACGTGTCCACGGCTTCAGACAGGCCCCGGTAGTAAGCGTTCATTCGCCCACGCTCCTTGTTTCCGGTTCGAGTCAGTTTGTAGTACTTGCGGGCGGGACCGCCGGGAGATTCTTCCAGACGCGTGGCCACGAGCCCCTGCAGTTTTAAGCGCGAGAGCAGGGGATACATAGTGCCCTCAGCCACTTGAAGGCCGGGGATGGCCACGAGCTGTTTGACCAGTGCGTAGCCGTAGCATTCGCCTTCCTCAAGGGCGTTCAGGATGCAGAGTTCGAGGATCCCCTTGCGGACTTGGATCGTCCAGTTGTCGTAGAATGTTGCCATGGGTGTGTTGGGTAGCTTGCAATACAAGATACTAGGTGGCTGATCCGGTCAAGTGCTTTGCGCTATACACGCGAGCTAAGAATTGGCAGCGTCCCGGCATGAATCGATTTTTAGTAGTATTCAGTCTTTTCTCGTGGCTCGGGCTGCTCTCCGTGACTGGGCAGGAAGAACTCGCTGGCTTTGGGATCTACGCAGAAACTGCGAAAGTTGCGGAGAAGGTGGCAGCGGTCGAGACGACACTCCCTCTCGAAATCAAGAAGGGCGCTCGCATCGCGTTCGTAGGGAATACCCTCCTTGATCGTGCTCAGTACCAAGCGTGTTTCGAGACCTTGCTTTTGCAGCGCTATCCTCAGCACGATCTGGTGATTCGGAACTTCGCTTGGTCTGCCGACGAGGTGGATCTTCAACCAAGACCTGACAATTTCGCTAATACGGCTCAGCATCTCACTCGGGAGAAGATTGATGTTATCGTGGCCGCCTTTGGGTTCAATGAGTCTTTCGGAGGACTGGAGAAACTTCCGGCGTTTCGCGAGCGCCTACGCAAATGGATTCAGGAAGCGAAGAGTAGCGCGTACAATGGTAGCACGGGCCCTCAGATCGTCTTGCTCTCACCGATTGCCAACGAAGACCTCCGTCACATTCCTGCTGGAACGCAGAACAACGGCAATCTCAAGGCCTACACCCAGGCCATGCGTGAAGTTGCCCAAATGGAGAAGATAGGCTTCGCTGATCTCTATGCGGACACGGCTGCGCTCTTTGCTATAGAGGACGAAGTCACCTGGACGATCAATGGCGTCCATCTGACGGCCGGAGGCTATGCGCAACTGGCTAGCATTCTCTACCGCGAGTTCTTCGGAGAAACGGCACCCGCGATCAATCCAGAGATCCGTGAGAGCCTCGTGGATAAGAACCGGCAGTATTTCCGTCGTTATCGGCCACTGAATACATTCTACTACACGGGTGGGAGAAATAAGAAATATGGCTACCTCGACTTCCTCCCTGCCATGCGGAATTTCGAACTCCTCACGGCCAATCGTGAAGCTCGGGCCTGGGCTCGGGCCAAAGGGGAGACGCCGGCCCCTGAAATCGCGGATGATAAAAACCTGCCGCCTCTTGAGAGTCCACTAGCGTCCCGTGGTGCGAATGAGTGGCTTTCGCCTGCCGATGAGTTGAAGGCGTTTCGAGTCGATCCTCGATTCGAAGTGAATCTCTTTGCTTCGGAAGAAGAGTTTCCTGAGATCGCGTGCCCCATTCAGATGCGTTGGGATGCTAGAGGTCGTCTGTGGGTCGCCTGTTCGACGACGTATCCTCACATTTATCCGGGCCAGGAACCAAGGGACAAGATTGTTATACTCGAAGACACTGATAAGGATGGTAAGGCGGATAAATCGACGGTCTGGGCGGAGGATGTGCACATTCCTTTATCATTCGTGCTGACTGATGACGGTGTCTATGTTTCCGAGGAACCTCACCTCACGTTGCTGCGAGACACGGATGGTGATGACAAAGCGGACACACGCGAGCATTTGCTGACCGGATTTGGAACGGAGGATTCTCATCATGCCTTGCATGACTTTGTCTGGACGCCCGATGGTGACTTGTTGTTTCGCGAGGCCATCTTTCACAATTCGCAAGTCGAGACGGCGTATGGTCCTGTGAGGGCAAAGAATTCAGCTTGGTTTCAGTTCCACCCCAAGACTCAGCGTCTCACGAGCTTTGGCAATTATCCGAACACGAATCCTTGGGGCGTAACGTTTGATGACTGGGGGTATCATGTGGCTAGCCATCCGGTCTTTGCCAGTGCCTTCCACGCGACGAATCCTTCCTATCCGAAACAGCATCCTGCCGCGAAGGGGTTGCCAGCCTACTCGGGCGTGTGTGGCCACGAGTTTGTCGATTTCCCCATGTGGCCTGAGGATCTGCAAGGCGGCTTTATTAAGGTGCGTTACAAGCCAACGAATCGTGTCGAGATTCATCGTTGGGTGGAGCACGAAGATCACTTCGAGGAAGAGTATCAGGGAGATTTGATCTTCTCGGAGAACCTTAGTTTCATTCCGGTGGACCTTCGCTATGGACCACGCGGAGCCATGTATGTCTGCGATTGGTACAATCCGGTGAAGGGCCATGCCCAGTACTCGCTGCGGGATCCGCGTCGTGATCGGAAATCGGGCCGCATCTGGCGGATCGTGCCGAAAGGGGCCGCGCTTCAAGATCCTCCTCGGATTGTTGGCGCGTCGGATCGTGCTTTGTTAGATGTTCTGAAACGTCCTGAATATCGTTACCGCTATTGGGCTAAGCGTGAGCTTCGTAAGCGAGGATCGAAAGCGGTTCTAGCAAGTTTAGATACGTGGGTGAAAGAGTTAGATGTTTCTGATGTGCGTCATCGCCATCATCAAGTCGAGGCACTCTGGTTGTATCGGGCTCTCGATGGGCTTAAGGAATCTCTCCTTGCTGAGGTGCTGCATTGCGAACAAGCGCATGCCCGCTCTGCCGCGACGCGGCTCTTGCGCTACTGGCATCCTAAATTACAGGGTGGCGGCCTCTCCTACCTGAGTGCTAGCGTCAAAGATGCGAGCGCCTTTGTGAGAATGGAGGCAGCCATTGCGGCGACTTATATGGGATCACGGGAATCGTTGGAAGCGATTCTTCCAGTGCTCGATCAGCCCATGGGGGATCACTTGCGATACGCTATGAGTTGTGTGTTAGGTGCCGGGTCTATGGTGCAACATTTGGAGGCCGTTCCTGCCTTAAAAGAGCGCGTGGCGTCTTTCAAGAAGAAGGGGAACAAGCCAGATCCGGCCAAAGTCGCAGCCGCTCCCCGCAATGCGTCTGAAGCGGGCTTTGATAGCCAGAAAGGCTTGAAGGAGATCAAGATCAGCTGCCTGCCGGAGCGGTTACTCTTCAATAAAGATCGCTTTCGTGTGAAAGCCGGTCAGCCGGTGAAGCTTTTGTTCTCCAATCCTGATGTAACTCAACATAACATTGTCTTTGTCGAGCCGGGGGCTGAGGAGGAGATTGGCATGGCTGGAAATGACATGGCGAAAGATCCAGAGGCGGCAAAGAAAGGGTTTATCCCCAAGTCCTCGAAGATTCTCCATCACAGCCGTCTCTTGAGCCAGGGCGAAGTCGAGGCTTTGCGCTTCAACGCTCCTGAGAAGCCCGGCAACTATCCTTATCTGTGCACGTTCCCAGGACACTGGGTCGTAATGACGGGGGTCATGGTCGTGGTTGCCAAATGATTCGTTATTCGACTAACAGACCCTCTCGGTAGAGGTCGCGGTTGGAGCCTTGGAACTCGATCTTGAGACCAATCTGAAAGTCGAAGAGATCGACGAGTTTAAATTTGTCAATCTGCCAGGCACCCGTGTTGCCATCGTGGCGAAAGCCGAGGAGGAGGTGATGCGCATCGTGGAGGATCTTGCTGGTTTCACGTTTGGGTTGGAAATAGAACGTGCGCAACGTGCTCTTCTCGCTTCCGGCTTCGTATAGCTTGGGATCGAGGTAGGCGATGCGACCCGAGTTCGTATCCGTGACCATGAGATCGGGATAACCACTGCGACTGCGTTTCTCCGCCGCGTTTAGGGGCACTTCGCAGTGGATGCCGTTTATGGCATTGAGTGATTCCTTCAGCTGTTCCTCAGCGAATCGGCTCACCTCGTTGATCCTGCGCTGCTTTGGCGCGGGGCCGTTCGGATCATTGAGATACAGGCGGGTAGCTTCGGCCGCTGTCTTGATTGATTCGATGAGGTGCGCACTCGAGTTGTCTAGCGGAAGCACTTGGCGACGATCCGTTACCTGCGGCACGAGCTCTCGAAACGGGACGCGATCAATCTCTTTCTGTGCGATGAGGAGGCTGTCTACGACGGAGACCTCTTCTTCGGATGAGTGAACAGTAGTGTCAGGCTGGAGCCTCCAAGTGATGATCGTGCCGAGCAGTGCTCCCACGATGAGGGCGAGCACGACTTTCATCAGGTCAAGAGATCAAGAAAGGAGTGGCCATTCTCCCAGGGATTGAGGCGAAAGTAATCAGCTAGAGTAGCGGCCACATCGGTAAAGCTCGTACGGAGTCCCAGACAGTGGCGCTGATTGCGATGCAGCATGATCAATGGCACACGCTCCCGTGTGTGATCGGTGCCCTTCCACGTGGGGTCGTTCCCATGATCGGCGGTGATGATCACAAGATCCTCGGGCATGATCTGACGCCTGAAGTTTTCCAGCCAATCATCGAACTCGGTCATCGCCTTCGCGTAACCTTTCGGATCGCGGCGATGACCGTAAAGCATGTCGAAGTCGACGAGGTTACAGAAGACAAGTCCGTGATTCACCTGAGTCCAGAGACGCTCGATCTCAGCCATGCCTTCAGCATTGGAGGCTGTTGGATGGCTCTGATCGATGCCCTCGCCTGCAAAGATATCACTGATCTTGCCGACGCCGTAGGTGGGAACTGCCGATAAGCTCAGGGCCGAAAGAATGGTGGGTGGTGGAGCCATTGAGAAGTCCTTCCGACCCGATGTTCGCTCAAATTGTCCGACCGTTCCCGTAAAGGGGCGGGCGATGACTCGACCGATGTGGTAGTTGTCAGCAACCTCCCGTGCGAGATGACAAATCTGATAGAGAAGTTCGCGCGGGTAGAGATCTTCATGCGCGGCAATTTGAAGGACAGAGTCAGCAGAGGTGTAGAGAATGAGGCCTTCCGTGCGCAAGTGTTCGGCACCGAGTTCATCGATGACCGCGGTGCCGCTCGCTGTGACGTTGCCGATGAAATGACAGCCGGTGACGTTCTCGAGTTCCTGAACGAGGGACTCTGGGAAATAGGCGTAGGTAGGAAAGGCCTCTTCTGTGATGACGCCGGCCAACTCCCAATGGCCTGTTGTGGTGTCTTTGCCGACGGACTGTTCCTCCATCCATCCATAGCTCGCCTCAGCAGAGCCTTGGGTGCTGAGATTGAGAATGGAGGTGAGGCCGAGTCTCTCCAGACAGGGGATGGACCAGGCTGGATTCGCTGAATAAAGATGCTCTAGCGTATTGGCGCCTTCGTCATTATAGACTTTGGCATCAGGAGCGTAGCCGACCCCCACACTATCTAATACGATGAGGAGCGCGCGCATGCTCTGTCAGACTCCCACTGGGTGCCAAGTCGTCTTCATCTCTGCCGTCTTGAGTATTTGATAAGGATCTTCACCCGCCGGCCCATACCAGTCGTCCACATCTATCAAAGAAACACGTTTTAGATTGGTAGCGACGGCCTGACCTAACAGCGCTCTCATATCAGCGTCTTGCGCAGCCGCGACGATGGCATTGACATCGAGGTGGGTTCTCATGGGGGCTGCCAACTCACTCTGCTTTCCTGTGAGCAAATTGACGACACCGGCGGGAACATCGCTGGTGGCTAGCACTTCGCCAAAGGATGCGCCTGCCAAAGGCTGTGATTCTGAAACGACCGCCACGACAGCGTTGCCCAGGACCAGGCTTGCCGCGAGCATGCTGACAAAGGCGAGCAAGCTCGGCTCGTTGGGACAGAGCAGCCCGACCACGCCTGTGGGCTCAGGCACTGTGAAATTGAAATGTGGCGTGCTCACAGGATTGACGCTCCCGAAGACGGCCGTGATTTTATCAGACCAACCTGCAAAGTAGACGAGGCGATCAACTGATGCCTTCAGTTCGAGTTCAGCCTCCTCTTTGTTGCTTACGCCGCCGCGGACGATCTCGTTCACAAACGCGTCGCACCGATCTTCTAGCATTTCAGCCATGCGGTAGAGGATTTGACCTTTAAGGTAAGGGCTGGCTGTGGCCCAGCCTTTCTGAGCGCTTCGCGCGGCGCGAACCGCTTCACGCAAGTCTTTCCGTGAGGCCCAACAAGTATTGGCGACGTGATTTCCGGCGGGTGTGTTCGCAGGCCAGACTCTGCCGCTCTCGGTGCGCACGAAGCGTCCCCCGATATAGAGTTTCGAGGTTTTCAAGACGGTGAGTCGATCTGGAGGGGGCATGTCCGGCAGAGTATGGCTAGGATGGCCATTTGAAAGTATGGAACGAAGATAACACAATATACTGCCGCGCGTCATGATTTGTGATTCGGGAAGAACTGGAAGTTGAGGCTCATCAAGCTGGTGAGTTCCGCTTTGAGAGGAGCGGACAGATCATCGAGGCATTTGTCGATTGCATCGCAAAAGGCTTTGAAGTCGGCA
>CALLLI010000345.1 GCA_938082635.1 uncultured Verrucomicrobiales bacterium | reverse complement strand
GCTCGTGTGGGTGTCTTTGCTAGGCGCTACGCTGGCCTTCCGTGATCGCGCTCACTTGGGGGTCGATTACTTTGTCGGCAAGCTTGATCCTGCCGCGCGCCGATTGGCAGCCGTCATCGCTGAAGTTGCCTTGATCGTCTTTGCTGGTTTCGGCTTGGTCTACGGTGGTTACATGTTAGTGAGTGAAACCTTGCGATCCGGCCAGCTCACCCCGGCGATGGGTTGGAAGATTGGTTACCTCTACAGTGTCGTTCCGTTGAGCGGCTTGTTCATCGTAGCCTTCTCAATCGAGAACCTGCTGAGTGGCCGCACCACGAGCTCGATCAATGATAACTTGGAAGGGGAGGTGGCATCATGACGGTCGAAATCATGATATTGATGGTCGTCTTCGTTGGCCTGCTAGTGCTGAACACGCCTGTTGCCGTTTGCATCGGCTTGGCCGCAGCGGCAACCATTGTCAGTCTAGGTGAAGCTTCTGGGAGCTACGTCTTTGCGCAGCGCATCTCTTCCGGCATTGCCAGCTTTCCGTTGCTCGCGATTCCGTTCTTTGTCTTTGCCGGTGTTTTGATGGGTGAAGGTGGTATGGCACGACGGCTTACCAATTTCGCAGCGGTGCTAGTTGGGCGCTTGCCAGGTGGACTGGCTTATGTGAATACCGTCACCTGCATGCTGTTCGGGTCCGTGTCAGGCTCAGCGACAGCGGCGGTGTCCTCCGTCGGGAGTTCGCTCATTCCTGAAATGGAAGCTAAGGGCTACAAGCGTGAATTCGCCGTGGCCTTGACCGCCACCTCAGCCACGACTGGCCTGCTCATTCCACCTAGCAATATCATGATCGTCTACGCCGTGGTCGCCGGAAATGTCTCGGTCGCGGCGCTGTTCCTCGCCGGTGTGGGACCGGGCATCCTGATCGGCCTCTTGATCATGCTGGTCAGCCTCATCCTCACCTTACGCAGCGGCGCGAAGCAGGAAGGCGTCGCTGAGTCCGAATTGCCCACGTTCGGCAAAGCCCTGATTGGCGCTTTTCCAAGCATCCTACTAGTCGTCATTGTCTTAGCCGGCATCCTGAAAGGCGTCTTCTCGCCTACGGAAGCCTCTGCCATCGCTGTCGCTTACGCCTTCGTCTTTTGCTTTCTCGTCTACCGTGAGATCTCGCTCACTCGTTTGCCAGAGTTTCTCCTGCGCGCCGCCAAGACCACAGCAATTGTCATGCTCCTAGTCGGCACCAGCCAGGCCATGAGTTGGGTTTTAGCCAACGAGCGCGTGCCGCAGACTGTGAGCAACGCTATGATCGCGCTGTCGGATAATCCGATCATGATCCTTCTGTTGATCAATGTGCTCCTGTTGATTGTTGGCACCTTCATGGACATGACACCAGCCGTATTGATCTTCACGCCGATCTTTCTGCCTGTGGTGACTGCGCTAGGCATGGATCCCGTGCAGTTCGGCATCGTTCTGATCGCCAATCTTTGTATTGGTCTCTGCACGCCGCCTGTCGGCACCTGTCTCTTTGTCAGTTGTGGTGTGGGCAAGACAACGATCGCCAAAGTGATCGCACCCATGATCCCGTTCTTTATAGCGATGCTGATCGCTCTGTTGCTCATCACTTATTGGCCAGCGCTCTCGCTAACGCTGCCAAAGTGGTTGGGGTTGATGTGATCGCTAAGGGTGAGATGTAGATCCCTTCTTAGCCTATAGTTGCCCCTAAATCTCAATCCAACTCCAAACGATCAAACTCGTCCATGAATCTGACACTGCCAACGAAGTGGATACCTCTACAATTTGCCCTTGCCTGCCTCATTGCCTTCGCAGATGCACAAGAGCCTGCACAGATCCCACCATTGCCACCTGCCTTGGAACCAAACGTTCCTGCCTTTCCTGGTGCCTGGGGTGGCGGCATGTTCACCACTGGTGGCCGTGGAGGGAAAGTCATTGCGGTAACCAATCTCAACGATGAAGGACCCGGAAGTCTCCGGGCTGCTGTTGAGGCCGAAGGCCCGCGCATTGTTACCTTTCGTGTCGCCGGGATCATCTATCTTGAGAGCGATATCGATATCGAGCATCCTGACATTACGGTCGCCGGACAATCGGCACCAGGTGATGGGATTTGCGTTGCTCATGGCTCACTCAACATCAACACGCACAATGTGATTGTGAGGCATCTCCGCGTGCGACGAGGCAAGCCTGAAGGTGGGCAAGGCTCGGACAACATTGGAGGCAACCCAGAAGGGCAGGTCATTGTAGACCACTGCTCCGCAAGTTGGGGTATGGATGAGAACCTATCACTCTACCGTCACATGGTGAGGACTCCTAGCGGCAAGGATCTGAAGCTGCCGGTTAAGAATCTTACGATTCAATACTGCATCTCGAGCGAAGCCCTCAATGCCAAGAACCACGCTTTCGGTGGGACCTGGGGAGGTCAAGACGCAACGTTTCATCACAACCTCTTCGCCTGCAATACCGGACGGAATCCCTCCATTGGCATGGGCGGTGAATTCGATTATCGCAACAATGTCATCTTCAACTGGCGCCACCGGACCATGGATGGCGGCGATGAAACCTCGATGATCAATGTTATTGCCAACTACTACAAAGCCGGTCCCGCTACCAATGACAACATGCGCCGAGTCATGGCGCGCATTGAAGAACGCAATCAGTATTCGCCGGGTCGTCGGTTCGAGTCCGGAGACTGGTTTCCTCAGGCAGACAAACGGCCGGGGAAATGGTATGTGGCTGGAAACATCTTCGAAGGCGAACCTGACATCACCGAAGACAACTGGAAGGGCATTCGCAATTCCGAACGGGGTGAGGCCACGGCTCTAGCACGTGTGCACACTCCCTTCGAGGCTTGGCCTGTGGCACAGCAGTCGGCAAATGAAGCCTATGAGAGTGTGCTAGCCAAAGCGGGAGCCACATTGCCCAAGCGCGATGCGGTCGATGTGCGCGTGATCGAAATCGTGCGCTCTGGCAAAGGCACTACCGAGAACGGCATCGTCAATGATCCCAAAGAAGTGGGAGGGTATCCCAACTATGCGTTCAAACCAAACGATGTCCCCGCCGACACTGATGGCGATGGCATGCCAGACGCCTGGGAAACGGAGCATGGACTGGATCCTAAGGTCGGCAGCGACGGTGCGGCGGATAGCGACAGCGATGGCTTCACCAATGTGGAAGAGTTCCTCAATGGAACTAACGCGCAGAAGGCAATTGATTATCACAATCTCGGCAACAATATCGATTCGATCTCATGATGAAGGTTTCTCTAAATGCCTGTTTGGTTGCCCTTGGGCTATTGTCATCGTCTGCTGCGCAAAGCCCTCATACCACGGTTCAACCCATCGAGCTCACTGAGGCCCACTGGACTGGCGGCTTCTGGAAAAACCGCGTTGATAACTGCCACAACGCCATGATTCCCAGCATGTGGGAGATCATGAAGGGCACCCATCACAAGCCATTCTTGAAGCACTTCCGCATCGCAGCAGGCCTTGCTGAAGGCCGACATCGCGGTGCCAAGTGGAACGACGGCGATTTCTACAAATGGATGGAAGGCGTCTGCGCCATGCTTGCCGTGAAACCAGATCCGGTATGGGAGCAACGCCTGGACGAGATCATCGAACTCATCGGCAAAGCCCAACGCGAGGACGGCTACCTCCACACGCCTGTCCTCATCGGCGCTCGCAACGGCGATCCAAACGCGAAGCCATTCTCGGACCGGTTCGCATTCGAAATGTACAACATGGGCCATCTCATCACGGCCGCCTGCGTGCATCACGAGGTCACCGGCAAGGACAACTTCCTGACAATTGCCAAGAGAACGGCGGAGTTCTTCCACGACACCTTTCACAACCCCTCTGGAGACGAGGCGCGGCAGTCCATCTGCCCTTCGCACTACATGGGTCTCATCGATCTCTATCGCCTCACCAAAGACAAGCGACATCTCAATCTAGCAAAGACGCTCATCGGCATGCGTGATATCGTCGCCGAGAGCGGTGAAGGAGGCGACGACAACCAGGACCGGTTGCCCTTTAAGAAGCAGACAGAAGTCATGGGCCACGCTGTCCGGGCAAACTACCTCTACGCAGGCATCGCTGATCTCTATGCTGAAACGGGCGATCCCGCATTGAAGACGACGTTAGAGACGCTCTGGCAGAATCTTGTGGAGAAGAAGATGTACATCACGGGTGGCTGTGGAGCGCTTTACGATGGCGCTTCACCGGATACTTCGAAAGACCAGACGTCCATGACGCGCATCCATCAAGCCTATGGACGCAACTATCAGCTTCCCAACACCACGGCTCACAACGAAACCTGCGCGAATATTGGCAATGTCCTTTGGAGCTGGCGCATGTTTCTCCTGACCGGCGAAGCCCGTTTCATCGACGTGTTAGAACTGGCGCTCTACAATAGCGTGCTCTCTGGCGTCAGTCTTGAAGGTAGCGATTACTTCTACACCAATCCGTTACGTGTCACCAATCCGCTGCCGGTGGCCTTACGGTGGTCACGTAAACGTGTGCCCTTTGTGACGTCTTACTGTTGCCCGCCCAATGTCGTGCGCACCGTGGCAGCAACCAATCGCTATGCCTATACCACGAGTCGCGACGCCATTTGGGTCAATTTGTATGGGAGCAGCACCGCGAATGCGAATGGCTTTAGGCTTCGTCAGGAAACGGCGTATCCCTGGGAAGGCAAGATTACCCTGACGATAGAGTCGGCTCCTGACAAACCAACCGCCATCATGCTAAGGATACCAGGTTGGGCAAGCTCTGCAGAGGTGCATGCAAACGGTAAGGAGTTACCAGTCACCTCAAGCCCCGGTGCTTACCACGAGTTAAAGCGATATTGGAAAGCAGGCGACACCATCGAGCTCGACCTAGCCATGCCACCGATATTGATGGAATCCCACCCGCTCGTCGAGGAGACGCGCAATCACGTCGCCATCAAGCGCGGCCCCATCGTCTACTGCCTGGAATCCACCGATCTGCCAGGCAATGTTAACCTAACGGATGTCACCATTCTCAAGGACCTCAAGCTGACGCCTCGTTATGATAGTCAATTTCTACAGGGCGTGACCGTCCTAGAAGGCAACGTTCACACACAACAAAGCAAAGACTGGAAAGGCAAACTCTACCGCCCCTTGGGAGAAGAAGAGGAACCCAAATCGATCCAAGCTCGCTTCATTCCCTACTACGCCTGGGCAAATCGCGGCGAATCCGAAATGACCGTGTGGCTTCCACTGACTGGACAATAGAATGCGTAAGCGGAGCGATTTGTGCGAACGATCAAGGAAGAATGCCTATCAAAGATGATTCTGATCGGGGAGGGGTCATTGAGGCGAGCGATCGGGCAGCTCTGCGAGCATTACCATGGGGAGAGGAACCACCAAGGATTGGGGAACAGGATCATCGAGTGGGAGTTCACTTCGACAAATGAAGGGAGCGTTGAATGTCGTGAGCGGTTAAGCCGATTGCTTCGCTACTACTACGATTCGAGTTTCCGGACACTACGGGATAGTTGCGCGACAGATGAAACGCGCTGGAAGCCGAGCCGAACAGGACCGAGGTGTTGTCTAGCATGTTTCCATCTCCCTTGGGTTCCAGAGTGGCCTTGAGTTTGCTAACAAAGCGGCCTAATTCATCATTGATGAACCGGCAGTAGGTGCCAAAGTTCTTGTACCCCTCCGGTTTCTTGGTTTCGTGAGATAGCTGGTGAGTCAGCTTGAAACCAATGGCACGACCTGGATAATCGCTGATGCCCACTCCGTTTTCGCGACCGAGCTGGTAGGTAGCCACACGTGTGGAGTCGGTCTTGAACGGGAGATAGATCAGCTCGTAAATCGTCCGCAGGTAGTTGCGCGGATCTTCCGGCGTGACGTCGAGTTTGAGATGATCGACCTCAACTTGCGGAAGCGGGATATTCAGCCAACGCTTGGCTTTCTCGACCTTCACTTCGGTATTCCTGACAGACTGCAAATACTCGGCGAGCGTTTCCTGATCGTGCTGGGAAAGCGAACGCTTCAGAGAGCGGGCATCCGCCATCAAATCATCGAGTGCGCTCTCGCTGAGAGCAAGTTGGCGCGCCGCGTCCGGGCCACTTTTCACAAAGAGCATGTCGAAGATGCGCTTGGGCTTGTGCTCGGCCGGGATGGGTCTGCCAGATCGGTTGTAAGACATCGTCTGCGCGCCACGTGGCGACCCCGTGCCGCCGTCGGTCGACATGATGAGAGAGGCGTGTCGGGTATGCTTCCCGGCTTCCGCAGCGAATACCTGATCGAGCGAGATGCTGTTCTGATAGTCCCCATCGGCGCCGGTATTTGCGCCCGTTAGAAACTGATCGGCATTGGAATGGCTATGCACACGTCGCACTGCCGGATGCGACAAACCCGAGAACACGGTGAGTTCATCGCGCAGTGGCTCCAGTGTTTCCATGCATTTGGTGAACGTGTATTCCTTTCCGCTGCCGTGTGGAAACCAGCTCCAATCGTTGAAGCTGGTTTCCTCTTCCAGCGGCATGGGGACACCATCCGGCATGTAGAAACAGGCAAAGCGCTTACGCTTCTCCGTTTGTGATGCCGCAGGGGCCAGGTCGGCAAAGGATTCGAACTACGGCAAGGCAAGCGCCACGCCGGAGCCCCGGAGAAATCTCCGGCGATCCAAAGAAGAGAATCTCGTGTTTGTCGCCTTCATCTGGGGCGTCATTCTAGCCGAAAGAGTTCACTTTTCACAATCAAAACGATCAGATCTCTCAAACCGTCGCCTTGCTCGCGGAGTTCCCTAGCAATGCGGTCGACCTGAGCGCGATCACCAAATGTCAGTGGCCGGCCCAGCGCGTAGGCCGCCATCTTGTGGGCCAGCGCACGGGCAAACTGGTCCTGTCTATTTCCCAATAGGTAATCCTTCAAACCTTGCATGCCGCGCAGTTCGTGTTTGTTGAACAGCTTGCTCGTGGCATCGACAGGATCTTCACCGATCTTGTCGCGCCATCGGCCAACGGCGTCGAAGTTCTCGAACGCGATGCCCCAAGGGTCGATCTTCGCGTGGCATGAATGACAGGCAGGATCATTGCGGTGGTCCTCCATGCGTTGCTTCAGCGTGAGCTTCAGGACTTTGGGGTCTGCTAGATCGATCTCCGGCACCGCTGGCGGTGGAGGCGGAGGCGGATCATTGAGAATCCTCTCCAGCAACCAAATGCCGCGCTTGAGCGGATGCGAATCCTTGCCATCCGAGTTCATGGCCAACAATCCCGCCTGCGTGAGGAGTCCACCTCGTCGATGGTTCGGTTGCAAGTTCACTCTCTGCAAGCCAGCTCCCATCACCTCGGGCAAACCGTAATGCCGTGCCAGTCGGTCG
>CALLLI010000344.1 GCA_938082635.1 uncultured Verrucomicrobiales bacterium | reverse complement strand
ACGGCATGAGCACCGCAGTCCTTGGGCGCGCGGTGGAAGTGCTATCAGGGATGCCGTTCGCTGACTTCTTGAAGAAAGAGATCTTCACACCTCTCGGCATGACACAGACACGATTCTTTCTTACCGAAGAAGATCGTAAGCTCTTTCAGCCGTTGTTTGTGAAAGAAGGCGATCAGTATCGTCCAGGGACACTGGCTGAAGACGAACTCTACTATTCTCCAGGCAGCGGGCTTAGCCTGGGTGGTGAGGGGCTCGTCTCAAGCATGACCGATTATGCAAAATTATGCCAAATGCTAGTCGATGGAGGGCGGCCTCTTCTAAGGCTAGAAACGCTATCGCTGATGCTAGAAGATCATCTCAAAGAGAACCCCCACTATGGTGGCAAAGCGCGAGGTCTTCACCATGGCCTGGGTTTCTGGGTAATCGAAGATGCGGCGAAAGAAGGCTCAAGCTCTCCTGGCGGGATCTTTGGCTGGAGTGGGTATCATACCACTCATTTCTGGGTCGATCCTGAGAATGAACTCTATGGGCTCTTCATGACCCGCCTCTACCCGTCCACGGATATTCCGCAAAGGCTGCTACGCGATGCCGTGTATAGAGCGCTGAGTCCCTAGAGATTGACCGATTGCGCGTCGACCAGCTCTCCTTGAATCTGCCTAACTTTGCGCTGAAGCTGTTTGAGGAACTCCGCGACCTCTTGGCGGTCTTGGCGCTCTTGCTTCAGCTGTTATAGGAGATCTTCCTCTCGGAGGGCTACAGCAGAAGCCACCGTGTTGTCTTGTTGCGCGGGTTGTGCTCGTTCGATCACATTCTTGAACTCAGTGAGAGCGGTCTGACTCTTTGTGAGCGAAGATTTTAGCTGAGTGTTCTGACGGTCGAGGGCGCTGACTTCCTCCTTGGTCGCTTCCGCTGCTTCTTTGTTTTTTTTTACTTCGGCTTCCTTCTCTTCGAGAGATTTTTGAAGTTCATCGATCTTCTTCTGAAGATCCGACTTGGACTTCTCTGATTGATCGAGATCTGACTGCAGCTTCACAGCGTCTTCCTTTGCTCTCTCCAGGGCGTCGATGCTGGCCGTCAGTTCTTGGTCCACTTCGGACTTCGCCTTGGTGAGTTTGTCAATGGTGCCTGTAAGTTTCGCAATCTCTTGTTGGCGTGCTTCTAGATCGGTCTTGGATGCCGCAATCGCTGCGCTCAATTCTTGTTCCTTGGTAGCACCTGCCTCTGATACCTTCTTTAGATTCTCCTCAACGGCGGTCTTGGCATCATCAGCGGCTTTGGTCGCTTTCTCAAGGTTTGCGATCTGTGTTTTGAGGGAGTTCTCGATGCCCGTCTTCGCTTTGGTGAGTGTCTCCACTTGTCCCGTGAGCTGGGTTTGAGTGTTGGCGCTGGTCTCAGCATTCGTCTTTAGCTGGTTCACTTCGTCGAGGAAGGCCTTACGATCCTTCTTCGTTGTTGTGAGATCTGTTTTCGTCGCAGTCAACTCGGCCTTGAGATCATCCGCATCTTGGCGACTACCGAGAAAGCCGAGGAGGAGCGCGATGATTAGGAGGAGGCCGATGAGCTGAGTGAGGCCGAAGGATTTCATAATGTCAGCAAGAGAAGATGGTTGATACGTTGTGTTTGAGAATGGAGAAGAGGTGCCTTCATGCAGAGACGAAGACCTGTGCGGCTTTGTCCATAAGGTGTGCGATTCTCCTGGGAGGTGAACGGGCTCATTCGCACGACCTGGATGGCACCATTTCGAGAATCCATTTCCTGGTAGCGAGATACCGCTGCTAGGAGACTGTGAGGTTGTGATAGTCGTGCTCGCCGAGGCTTCGATAAGCTTGAGCAGTGATGATGCCAGCGGACCGGCCGACCATAAGCTGTGCCCTTTGCCTGGGAGCTTGAGGGTGTCAGTCGGAGCCTTTGTGCTGGATGCCTTGCTGGCAGCGGGCAACTTTGGCGTAGAAGCTTGCGGAAAGGAGTCGTCTATCCAGACGCTAACGCCATCTCCAGAAAGCTTCACTGAGGGGCTTGCCAGGACCACTGAGCCGGCTGGCGCCGACGAAGCGGCAGCGGGCCAGAGAGAGAAACCACTTCCGGGTAGACATAGAGCTGGCGTGGTCGGTGCTGAGTTTGTGCCTATCCATAGACTGTGGCCGAATCCGGGTAATCGGAGAGAGGGAGAGGAATCCATGAGAGGGCTATATAATTTTAAGCTTTATGGTGTTTACGAAATCTGTGTGCCGCATGGGAGCGCAGAAAACAAGCGAGGAAGCCCTGACGACGGAGCTCCTTCAAGCGACTACGCATCATTTCATGGGCCTTTGGATCTGCAAGCGAGATCATGAGGAGGTGGCCATCTCGCCAGTGTTGAGTGGCGAGAGCGGTTTTGAGAGAAGAGGGCACTCATATTCCTAAATATTATAATAAATCTGGGTAACTCCTCTAAATCTTGCTTCTTTCTTGTTTTTTGTAGTCAAACATGCGATGTCTTCTCACTCGCAAGAAACCCTGCCAACTCCTTCCGCCAGCGTTGGCTTTTCCTTTAGCCCATATCCCGTAAGTGAATCCCTTTGTTGATGATGTATTCTCAGGAAGCCTGAGAACTGAGCAAACGCTCCCGGCGCTCTACGAGCGTGAGATGAATCGTCTCTCTCGAATGGTGGAGGATCTGCGTCCACGTGCCGGAAGCTTGGGTCCGAGCGTAGGAACCACTGCGTTGCTACTGTCCAACAAGGCAGGTGCTGGCAAGACGCATTTTTTAGCAAGATTGGCGTCAGAGCGGAACGCGACCGCTTACTTCTGTCCACTTGCCATGCACGATCCGGACGAGATCTGCTGGGAAGGTTGGTTTCGCCAATTGGTGGAACGACTCCACTCTACGAAGGACCCGCACGGTGATCACACCGCGCTCACCGGTGCTGCAGCTTACCTATTGGCCAGTGCGACTGGGGCGCTGGTTTCAGAAGGGCACATTCCGTGCAATTCTCCTGCCACAGCATCGCAGTGGCTTCTTGAGAACAGTGTGAAGCTCTTCGATCATGGTGAAGAGGGTAATCCTAGCGTCTCTTGGTTCCGCGCTGAATTTCCTCGGTTGCTTCCCGAGATTGCTGATCGCTATGCGCGTGACTTGGACCTGGATCGTTGCCTCTTGATGTCGCGCCTCGAATGGCTCTTTGATTACGCCATGCTCTCGGCCACGGATCACTCGTTTTCTGAACGTCGAGATAAGCAGCGTGAACTGCTCAATGATGCTGAAATGTTAGATGTTCAAGGCGAAAGCGCAGCGCGGCGAGAGTGGAGTTGGCTCGGGCGCTTGATCAGTCAGCAGCGCCCGCTTGCGCTCGTCATTGATGATCTCGATTGGGCCTACCGCGACGAGGCGACGGCGCTCCGGATGGCGAGGATGCTTGCGGAATTTAGTCGCATGGTGCCAAACAGTTTGGCTTTATTGAGCGTGAATGAAGATACTTGGAGGGAGACTTTTGAGAAGGGTCTTCCTGAGGCTGTGGTTGACCGGCTCACCTCATTCATTTGCCATCTTAAAGGTGTGCCCCGTGCATTATGGGAAGACTTTATTTCAGTTCGAGTGAATGATAGTGAGGAAGCCGATCGGCTGGTGCGTCTTCGCGGACTTCTTGAGGAAGAATTTCCAGACGAACGTGCCGTCATGCCGCGTAAACTACTTCGGAAGGCTGCGATGCTGTGGGAAGAAACTGAGGATGTCACGGCAGAGATCGATACGCCGAGGGTCTTCGCCAAACCCAAAGTGGAAGAGCCGCCTTCGATTGAGCCCTCTTTGAACGAGACGTCGACATCGACTGAAGGGCAGCCCTGGTCTCATGCGATTGGTGATCTTCGAACACTGATTCAGACTAAGCAACGCGCGTCATCATCACCGATGACTGAAGGTCGGCCGATGACTCCGTTTATTGATGTGGCAGCGAATAAGCCGAGAAACCAAGAGCCAGTGGCAAAGCCAGAACTGACGCCGGAGTTTCGTTCGTTTCTATCAAGCTTGCGTGCTCGAGCAGAAGATAAGGAAAGTTATCTGCCTCAAGTGACGCCTGCGACAGTAGAAGAGCGTGCCCGCGAGCGAAGCCGACTGATTTTCCACGGTCGTGAAGGCGATTCTACGGCATCTGAAAAAGCTGTCGATGTTAGAGAAGACAATGAAGAGGCTCAGAATGTGCGTGGGGGCAACAAAGGTTCGGTTGATTCTACGAACTACAAGATGCGTTTGCGCGAGCTCAAGCTGCACTTCGCGGAATCAGGAGGGCAATTCTCAATTCAATTGCCGCGCCTACGCCGCTTAGTGGAGCAAGCTGGAAATCTCTTTCCTGCGATCAAGCAAGAAGTGACTGGTGCGAGCTCGGATGTGGTAGGGGAGATTCGATGGTCTTTCCAGCAGAGTGAAGTCAGCTTTGGCTTCGAGCCGTTCGAAGAGGTGGTTTACTGGAAGAGCTTGGTTCGGTCTTTTGCTGCGCGCGTGCGTAAGCTGCGTGCGAAAGACAAGACGCGTTCAAAGTTGGCGATCTTTGGACGGGCTCGAGAGGAAGATCGGTTCCCGTCTTGGGAATTGGATGAGCAGGCTAGCAATGATCTGCAGTTCTGTGATCTGATCTTACTTACTGATCACCAACTTATGGCAATCTATGCTGTCGATGAGTTGATCTCGAAAGAGGTCAACTCAGAAGACCGGGAAGCCGTCTTCGCGCAGGTTTCAAGTGAGCTAGATTTCTTCTGGAAGATGATTACCCGGCCTGTCTGGACTCTGGTCTCATCAATCACGAGACCGGCTCTGATAGACTAACTGGCAAGAGTCACATTTCCGCTTGGCATTTTGGATGAGCCCGCTTTCTTCCAATCATCATGCCAAGCACAGAAACCTCGCTCATCCTATTCAAACCAGACACTGTCTCCAAAGGGCGCTGTGGTGAAATCCTCAAGCGTTTCGAAGATCAAGGTTTCAAAGTGCGAGGGATTAAGATGATGCGTCTTTCCAGTGAGATCCTCGCGGAACACTACTCACATCTTGCGGATAAGCCGTTCTTTCCTACGATCGTCGAGTTCATGCAATCAGCGCCTGTTGTGGCGGTGGCCTTGAGTGGTGAGAATGCGATCGGTCGAGTGCGGGACCTGCTGGGACCTACGGATTCCACAAAGGCGGACAAAGGCACCATCCGTGGAGACCTTGGTGAAGACATGATGGTTAATTGCGCGCATGCTTCAGATTCGCCCGAAAGTGCTGCCGCAGAGCTCAAGCGCTTCTTTGGTGACGGGGAAGTCCTCGATTACTAGGGCCAATCGCTGTGATGACTAGGAGTCTCTTGGGTTGGTTTTGGCTTGCTTTGTGTCTGTTAGTGACTGCCGGGGTGGGGTATTCGCAAACACTCATTGAAGTTGGTATCGATTCTCAACGGGATCGTGCCTAAACGGACTTCCGCCGATCTGTACTAGGGTTCGTTCCAGTGCGTCCGTACGCTCTTTCTCCTCTTCGCTTTCTCGGTTCTTGGCGTTCTTCCGCTCGAAGAGGGAACTTCCATCAGAGAGCAGTGAAGTGCGTTAGATTTCTGGACCAATCGCTAAGCAACTGAGACACTATGAAAATGAAAACTAAAAGACGATACACCGACGAGTTCAAGGCCCAAGCGAGTGAAACTCGCCAAACTGGGCAAGCCAGTTTCTGAAGTAGCCAAGGATCTTGAGATCACGGCAGATCTTGTTTGCCGCTGGAAGAAAGAGGACGCGCACTTTGCGGCGCGAGGTCGCTCACCTGAAGAGGGAGAATGACATTTTAAAAAAGGCCGCAATTATTCTGGGCACGACTCCCCAACTGAAAGGCGCTTGATGATCAAATCAATCCATCAAGAAACAGGGCAGAGCATCAGAAGAATCTGTGAGACCCTTGGCCTACCTCGGAGCAGCTTCCACCATGCTGCCAAGCCGACGCCCACACAGCTCGACGACCAGAAGCTCGGGGATCAGATCGAAGAAATCTTCAAGGAACATCGAGGACGTTACGGCTACCGGCGCATCTATGAAGAGCTCTCAGATCGCGATGTTTAATGTTGTTATAATAGGGTTCGTAGGCTCATGAAAGAAAGTGGGGTTGCGAGCGATTCAGCCCAAGACCTTCGCCCCCACAACAAGCGATGGACGTGCCGACAGCCCGTCTGAAAACCTCGTGGCAAGCCAACCCTTTCCCGAGAGCCCAAACGAGATACTAGCAGGAGACATCACCTATATTCGGACAACCACTGGCTGGCTTTATCTGATTATAGTGATAGATCTCTGCTCGAGACGAGTGGTTGGATGGGCCCTAGCAGATCACATGCGTGCAGA
>CALLLI010000343.1 GCA_938082635.1 uncultured Verrucomicrobiales bacterium | reverse complement strand
CATGCGCGGACGTCCTTGCTCCAAATGGAGAGAACAAACGTCTGTCTTTGGCAAATCCGCGAACGCATCGAAGCTGGGGCAAAGTTGCTCGAAGTAGCGGCTATCCGCATCGCGTATGGCCTTCTTCTTCAGGCCGTGGATCTCGAGATCGCGATCAACTTCAGAAACAAGCTCCGGGAATTGATAGGTGATTTCGATGGACTGGTTAACGAAACTGTTGAGTTCTGACGAGAGTTCCGCCTCAAAAAGCAGTTCTTGCCGAGCAGAGTGATCGGATTCTGGTGGTGGTAATATTCTAAAAATCAATGGGTTACGTTAACCAAAGACTAACAGAGCGCTATCTGATTCTTCAAAAAAATGGGTTTTCGGCGAAGGTCCAGCTATGGGCGATCTGCTAGTAGTGGGGAGCTTGGGTATTTGGAGCTTCCCACGCCAGGTGTGGCGAATGTGGGTTCGGCAAATTCTGACCGGGTCGATGCGCCAGATTTTCATATCAAGGGTGGATTCTACGATGGATCAATCACGGTCACACTTACCTCGCAGACTGTCGGAGCCTCTATCCATTACACCCATGACGCCAGTGAGCCGACGCTCACAAACGGCCTTGATTATGAGGGCCCTATCACGGTGAACGCGGTGTCTTCGTCATCGGGCACCGTGATTCGGGCGCGAGCATTCCTCGGCGGGATGATTCCCTCTAAGGGCAAAGCACATACCTATTTAATCAATTAAGACAGTCGTCTGCGCGGCGCCCCTGCTCTGCGCGGCGCCCCTGCTCTGGTCTTCGCGGCAGACTTGTCTAAGTCACTTTACAAACCTCATGGCATCCTAGCCATCGAGGGAGGGCAACATGTGAATGATAGCTGGGAACCGATCACGTCGGCTGATTACAACCATGCCTTGTTCCGCGGGCGAGTCTTTGAGCGGCCCGTTCATATCGAATACTATTTCGCCGATGGCACTGTCGGTTTCCGTACTGACGCGGGTATTCGGTTTGCAGGTAGTAATTCTGTAAGGCCGGAGATCGTGCTGGCCCACCTGGACGAAAGTCCCTGGCGCGCTGAGAAGCGAGAGAAGCCTTCGTTCAATGTCTACTTCCGTGATGACTACGGAAATCCTGAGGTAACGTTTCCACTCAATGGAGATCTCTATCCCGTGAACCGCTTCGAACAGTTGCGTATCCGGGCAGGAAAGAATGATGATCACAATCCGTTCATTCTCGATGAATGGGTTCGGAGGCTTTACGATAAGATGGGGCAAATCGGTAGCGTTGGGGTGATCAATTCGCTCTATGTCAATGGAGACTTCAAAGGGTTTTATAACACTGTGGAACGTCTTCGAGAGCCCTTCTTCAACGCGCATTACGACCTGCCCTCCAGCACCGACTGGGACGTTCTCCAGGCAGGAAATCAGGACGATATCGCTTCAGGAGATCGAGTGGCTTGGGATGCGATGCTTGGGCTCATGAACGCTTTGGTCATCAGTGAGTCGAATTGGGATGCGATGCTTGGAGCGGCAGATGTGGTGAATATGGCAGACTACTTCTTGCTCAATATCTACATGGGCATGTGGGACTGGCCAAACAACAACTGGGTCGCGGCGCGTGAACGTTCGAGTGCGGGGCGCTACCGCTTTTATGTGTGGGATGCGGAAGGGGCCATCCACCGTAAGGGCGATAAGCCCATTGATTACAATACGATCGAAGATGATCTAGCGGATGAGTCTGGCGAGTTGCCGGATTGCTGGCAGGCTCTCATGCGATGGCCGGAGTTTCGACTGCTCTTTGCGGATCGTATCCATCACCATCTAAACAATGGCGGCGTGCTTAATGATCGTGATTTCAACAGCTCGACCGTCAAAGCGGTCTACGATGGTTTGGAGAATGAATATGCCGATCTGCTGGATTTCCGATTGGGCGAAACAGGGGATCGCGATGACTTGAATGACTGGGTGGATCCTTCGGATGGTCGTCGGATCTATTTGTTAGGTCCGGCCCGCGACGATTTCGCTGATAATGATCTTTGGCCAAACACCGAGCCTGTGGATTTCAATCAACACGGCGGGGAGGTCGTGGAAGGTTTCGAACTCACCATTTCCCACATTGAAGGCGGCAGTGCTGTCGTTTATTATACGACCGATGGCACGGATCCCCGAGCCTACGGAGACGCTGTTAGTGCTACGGCGCTTGAGTATCCCAGCGGAGGCATCACGCTGACGTCTGGAATTACTAAAGTTCTGGCACGCGGGCGTGATTCGTCTGACCAGTGGAGCCCCTTGACGGAGGCCACCTTCGTGGCTGGTTCTGACGCGCCATCGTCTGACAACTTAGTTGTCTCAGAAGTTCACTATCATCCCGTCGATGCTCTCGACTCTGCTTATCCTGATAAGGATGCCTTTGAATTCATTCAGATCTTCAATGTGAGCAATGCGCCAGTCGATCTCACCGGAGTGTGGTTCGACGGATCAGTTGCGGGCATTGAGTATCAGTTCGGGAGTGTGACGCTTGCGCCCGATGCCTATGCTGTTCTAGTAAAGAATCCATTAGCCTTCGAAGCGCGTTACGGAACGAATGTGCCAGTGCAAGGGACTTGCTCGGGCAAACTTAGCAACGGTGGAGAACAGATCACTTTGCGAGACAGCGCAGGCGCCATCATTCACCAATTCACCTACAGCGATGATGCGCCGTGGCCTAACTTGGCAGATGGCTTTGGCCGTTCCCTGCGTCTGATCGATCCAGAATCTTCTCCGGACCATAACAATGTGGTAAACTGGATGGCGTCGTCCATCTATCATGGCGCTCCAGGAGGAGTGGTAGCTGAAGAAACCTTTACGACTTGGCAGGCGCTTCATTTCACTGAGGCTGAACAAGCCGATTCCAATATCTCGGGTCCGAATGCAGACCCTGATGGCGATGAGATGAGCAACCTCGTTGAATATGGTTTGGGCACGCTGCCGCGAATTTCTGCGTCAGAAGAGATCTTCCCAATCGCGTCGGGTCAGCTGGAAAGCGATGGCGAGATCTATTTGGGACTTACTTATCGCGTCGCGGCAAATGCTAGTGACCTCAGTCACGTTGTCGAGGTGTCTTCTGACTATTTCGACTGGGATGATTCTTCAGGGAACGTGATCAACGTTGAGCCGCCGGTGGATCTGGGTGATGGAAGCGTGACTTATTCCGTTCGCGATCAGGTGCCTTTCTCGGATAGCCAGCGTCGATTCCTTCGAATCCGTTTTACCCAAGATTGATCCTGTGGAGAGTGAGCCCATGAGCTTACCGATCAAGATTCTCGCCTTTGCAGGCAGCGCTCGACGCGAGTCTGTCAATCAACGGCTGGTGGAAGCTGCTGCCAAGCTCACGGATGTCGACGTCACGGTCATCAGCCTCTCTGATTACCCATTGCCGCTCTACGATGGTGATTTGGAATCCGCAGAAGGCATGCCTGGCAAAGCCAAAGAACTTAAGGCCCTGATGGGCGCCCACCACGGCTTCTTATTGGCTTGTCTTGAATACAATGGCTCGATCACGCCTCTCTTGAAGAACGTGATCGATTGGTGTTCGCGTCCGGCTACCGAAGATGAGCCGCCTTTAGTTTCGTATCGAGGTAAAGTGGCGGGATTGCTGGGCGCATCGCCAGGCGGGCTGGGAGGTCTGCGTGGGCTTTGTCATGTGCGCGGGATCTTGGGGAACATCGGTGTCACCGTAGTTCCGAACCAGCATGCTCTCGGTGGTGCCTATGAAGCCTTTGATGAATCCGGGGCGTTGAAAGATGCCAGGGCAGGTCAGGGTGTGCAACGTGTGGTCGATCAGTTAGTCAAGACGACACAAGCTTTGGCTGCCGAGTGATCAGTATAGGTCGTATCGATCTCTGTCAGGGTGGTGAGAAGATTTGCGCGGTAGGTCCGTGGTCGATCCAGAGCGGTGATCGCTGGTGGGTGCGTGGTCCCAATGGCTGTGGTAAGTCTACCTTGCTCCGTGTTCTTGTCGGTGAACTCTGGCCGGCGCCTGGTCAGCATGAGCAACGACACTATCAGTTTGATGAGGAAGAGCCAACCTGGAGCCCACTCGCGGCGAAGGGCCGGGTAACCTTGCTGACTCCTGAGCGCCAGAATCGCTACCTACACCAAGATTGGGATCTCACGGCAGCTGAAGTGGTCGCCACAGGTTTCCTTGATACGGATATCCTGCATGAGCGGCCTCGTCCTGAGGAGTTTACCCGTCTTGGCGACCTCATGGATCAGTTAGGTATTCGTGAGCTATGGGGTAGTCCCTTTCTCGAGCTGTCTCAAGGTGAGCGACGGCGTGTGTTGATCGCGCGTGCACTCGCCAATGATCCTGATATTCTCTTGTTAGATGAATTTGCCGAAGGCCTCGATCGGGAAGCTCGAGAGTCCTTGTGGGGCCTGTTCGCTAGCCCTGCCATGTCAGGCAAAGCGATTGTCTTGACCACGCATCGAGACGCCCCGCTGTTGGAGGGATGGCAAGCGCTAGATGTGGAGCCTGTGGCGAGTGGTGCCCAGAAGGCCGAAGCTGTTTCCGTGAGTAGGGCGGAGAGTGATGAGATCCTCGTTCACGCGAAGGGTGATCTCTACTTGGAAGGCCAGCTGCTGGTAAAAGACTTGGATTGGACGCTGATACATGGGCAACACACCGCAGTGTTAGGTGGTAACGGCTCTGGCAAGACGTCGTTCCTTCGTCTGTTGTGGGGGGAACTTCATCTCAAAGTGGGCGGGAAGGTGACGCACTTTGGTGACCCTGATCTTACGGTTCGCGAGTTGAGAAGGCAGGTGAGTTATTTCCAACCCGACATGCATGCTTGGTTCCGCCCAGAACAAGAAGTTCAAGAAGTTATCTTGTCAGGAATCTTCTCGACCATCGATCTCTACGACCCTGTCTCTGACCAGCAACGCGAAACCATGCTAACGACGGCGGAGAGGTTTGGCGTCACGGCCTTCCTTGAGCGTTCATTTGACACCTTGTCCTATGGGCAGGCGCGCCGGGTGCTTCTCGCGCGAGCATTGGTGGCCAATCCTCGACTTGTGTTGCTGGATGAGCCTTTCGACGGGCTTGATTCAGATGTGCGTGAGGAGATCTTTGCCTACCTTGATTCCGTGGCTTCGTCTGGTGCGAGCACCTTCGTCATGACGAGCCATCATGCAGAGGATCAGCCGAAGTGGATTCGCCGTGTGGTTGCGATTCGTCCAGAAACGCTTTGTTTGGAAGAGGTAGTGGTTGAATCTTAACCGCTCGTTTGGGAGGATCTTGCGTGTACCGATTGCTGTCATCTCTGCTACTTAGACTATCACTTTGCGGGATTGGTGCAGGCGTCGCTGTAGCCGATCCGATAGATTTCAATCGCGAGGTGCGTCCGATTTTATCGGACAACTGTTTCCAATGTCACGGCCCCGACGCGGCACAGCGCAAAGGCGATCTACGACTCGATACGGAAGACGGCGCACGAATGGCTCTGCTACTAGGCAAACCCGATGAAAGTCCGTTGATTCAGCGTATCTATCATAGGGATGTTGAGGAACGTATGCCGCCACAGGACTTTCCAAAGTTGCTCACGGGTTCACAGAAGGAAATCTTGCGCGATTGGATTGAGCAAGGAGCGCAGTGGGCGAAGCACTGGGCGTTCGTGGCACCGGTGAAAGCACCGCTTCCCGAAATCGTGAACGAATCGTGGATTAGGCATGAGATGGACAACTTCGTGCTAAAACGATTGAAGGATGCTGGACTAGCACCGTCACCGGAAGCTAGCAATGCGGCCCTAGCGCGTCGAGTGAGTCTGGATCTCACCGGGCTACCGCCATCATCTGAAGACTTGGCCGCGTTTGTGGAGGACGATTCCCCTCAGGCTTATGATCATCTAATCACACGGCTCTTTCAATCACCACGCTATGGCGAACACATGGCGTGGCAGTGGTTGGAGGCGGCGCGCTATGCGGATACGGACGGTTATCAGAATGACGGCCCACGCGAGATGTGGCGCTGGCGAGATTGGGTCATTGAGGCTTACAACAAGAACATGCCGTTCGATCAGTTCACGATTGAGCAGCTGGCCGGCGATCTCTTGCCGAATGCTAGTTTGGAGCAAGCCATCGCCACGGGTTTCAACCGGAACCATCGCTACAACTCGGAATCAGGTTTGATATTGGAAGAGTTTCTGTTAGAAAATGCTGTGGATCGCGTGGACACCACCTCGACGATTTGGATGGGCCTCACGGCTGGTTGTGCGCGATGTCACGACCACAAATACGATCCGCTGTCTCAGAATGAGTATTACCAACTCATAGCCTACTTTAACAGTATACCAGAGTCTGGCCGTGCCATTAAATTTGGCAACTCAGAGCCCTGGATCAAAGCCCCGACGCGCGACCAACAACGTGAATGGGTGGAGCTCGAGCGACGCGTAGGGCAAGCGGAGATAGCGCTTGAGGCCGCCGAAGACGAGATTGAGACGGCGATGGAAGAGTGGTCTGCTCCCAATCCGACTGAGGCTCCGCTTTTGGCTGGCGCGCTAACAGTTCAAGAAACGAATGCCTTATCTGAGCCTAAAAGCATCGGAAAGATTCCTGGATTGATCTGTAATAGCCGCTTCTCCATTGCCTTTCATCTCACTCCGAAAGACGTGTCTGAAGGAGCGATTCTTTCCAGTGAATCGCCTGGAAGTGAGCGTCAAGGCATCTTGGTCCGTTTGAAGGACGGGCATCTTCGTTTCCATATCATCACTCGGTGGATTGCGGGCGTGGCAACGTTAGAAGTTGCTCAGGCGTTGTCGCCGAACGAAACGGTGCATGTTACCTTGACCAATGATGGCACTCAACGTGCCAAGGGCATGCGCATCTATGTTAATGGAAAGCCTGTTGGGACGCGTGTGCTTCACAATACCAATAGTAACAAGTCGACCGACAATCAAGGTGCGGTCATGCGGTTCGGAACCAGCCCTCACGTTGCTCCCTACAGTGGACAGATCGAGGATCTCCGTTTCTACACGAAGCGAACGCTGACAGAGTTCGAGGCAGGTTTGCTCGCAGAAAGCAAGGGCGCGAAAGCAACACGGCATCGCTTTCTTGAGCATGGAGCCACCGGGCGTCTCAAAGAGTTGGCGATGGAGCAGCGGGCAGCCGAAGATGCCTTGCTAGGCTTTGAAGATGGCCTGCCGACGACGATGGTCATGGAGGAGCCGGCAGAGGCGAAACCCACGTTTGTGCGTGACCGTGGCCTATATGATGCTCTCGGAGAACGTGTCAATCGAGGCACGCCTAAAGTCCTTCCCGCCATGCCGGAGCACTTGCCTAACAATCGGTTAGGGCTTGCTCAATGGCTTGTCAGTGGAAATCACCCACTGGTTGCCCGCGTCACGGTGAACCGCTACTGGCAGATGCTGTTTGGGCGAGGGTTAGTCAACACGACGGAAGATTTCGGCGCCCAAGCCAGCCCGCCTTCGCATCCGAAATTGCTCGATTGGTTGGCGGTGGATTTCATGGAGCATGGGTGGGACGTGCAGCACCTTCTTCGCCAGATTGTTTCCAGTGCTACCTACCGTCAATCTTCCAGCATTTCAGAAACGCATCTCCAGCACGATCCTGACAATCGCCTTCTTAGTCGCGCTCTCAGGCGGCGATTGCGGGGCAATGTCCTGCGTGATCAGGCGCTCTTTGTGAGTGGCCTCCTGGTCGAGAGTCAGGGTGGTTCCTCGGTCAAACCCTATCAACCTGCCAAGCTCTGGCGAGAAGCGAGTAACTTCAGTTACACTGTGGGCAGTGAAGATGACCTTTATCGACGAAGCCTATACACCTACTGGAAGCGGACCTTGGCACCACCTGCCATGGCTGTGCTCGATACGGCCGATCGCGAATGGTGTTCGGTCCGGCCGAAGAAGACGAATACGCCGCTCCAAGCGTTGACCTTGCTAAACGAAACGGCCTTTTATGAGGCCGCTAGGCATTTGGGGGAACGCTTTCTATCCCAGGAAGGAAGTCTGAGGGAGCGAATCGCCTTTGTCTTTCAGGCCTTAACCACCCGCCTCCCAACAGCTTCAGAATCTGAAGTGTTGGTGAGCGCCTATGTGACTTACCGGAACGCGTTCGCTGGCGATGTTACAGCAGCGCGCGCTTCCCTCAAGGTTGGCCAGTCAGTAGCCTCCAAGGAAGTTGATCCGATCGAACTGGCCGCGGCCACGGCGCTCGCCAACGTCATCTTAAACTTAGACGAAGTCACGACTAGAGAATGATCGCTCAAGCTCTTCATCAACATTCCCGGCGCGAGTTTCTCCAGCATGCGGCTGGTGGACTAGGCGCCATTGCGTTAGGGCAGCTTGCCCAAGGCATGCCTCCAACCCATGTCGCGCCGAAAGCGAAGCGCGTGATCTATCTCTTTCAGTCCGGTGGACCGCCGCAGCTCGATCTCTTGGATTACAAGCCGCAGCTCCGAGCGCACCAAGGCGAAGACGTTCCTGAATCCGTCTTCAACGGGCAACGCCTCACCGGCATGACGGCTGGGCAAACGTCGTTTCCGGTGGCAGCTAGCACCTTTGACTTTCACCAACACGGAAAGAGTGGGCTCTGGCTGTCTGAAGTCATGCCGCATCTCGGCACGGTAGCCGACGATATCTGTGTGGTGAAATCGCTAGAGACTGAGGCGATCAATCACGATCCTGCCATCACGTTCTTGCAAACAGGATTTCAGATCGCCGGGCGACCGAGCATGGGAGCCTGGCTGAGCTACGGGCTCGGGAATGCCAATGAGAATTTGCCTGCCTTTGTGGCCATGCTTTCGGGCAACGGTGGTCAGCCACTCTACGATCGACTTTGGGGTGCGGGTTTTCTCCCTTCTGAGCATCAGGGCGTGCGCTTTCGTTCGGGCAAGGATCCGGTTCTCTATCTCAACAACCCTGCAGGCATGTCGTCCGCCCTTCGACGGCACACCTTGGATGATTTGGGGAAACTCAATCGCCTGCGACTCGAAGCGACGGGCGATCAAGAGATTGAAGCACGCATTGCCCAATACGAGATGGCATATCGCATGCAGACTTCGGTGCCTGAACTAACGGATGTCTCTGACGAGCCAGAGTCTACTTTCCGTCTCTATGGCGAGGATGCTCGCAAGCCTGGTACCTATGCTTACAATGCGCTCATGGCTCGGCGCTTGAGTGAACGCGGCACGCGGTTCGTCCAGCTCTTCCACCGAGGTTGGGACACTCATGGCAATTTGCCCAACCAGTTGCGTGCGCGGTGCCAGGAGACGGATCAAGCAAGCGCAGCGTTAGTGACCGATCTAAAGCAACGCGGTCTTCTCGATGAGACCCTCGTTGTCTGGGGTGGCGAATTTGGGCGGACGGTGTACTGTCAGGGACAACTCACGGCGAAGACTTATGGGCGAGATCATCATCCTCGTTGCTTTAGTATCTGGCTTGCTGGGGGTGGTATGAAGCCGGGGCACGCTCACGGTGAGACGGATGATTATAGCTACAATATTGCTAGGGATCCAGTCACTGCCCACGATCTTCATGCAACGATGTTGCATCTGCTAGGTGTCCATCACGAGAAGCTTACCTACCGCTTCCAAGGGCGTCACTATCGCCTTACCGATGTGCATGGCCGAGTGCTCCAGGATCTACTTGCTTGACCGGCAGCCAGAGCCTAACGAATAGCGTGATACTATGAGCGAGATCCCAAATTGTCCTAAATGTGCTTCCGAGTATGCCTATGAAAATAGACCTCTGCTCGCTTGCCCGGATTGCGGACACGAATGGTCGGCCGCTGAAGGCGGATCAGATTCCGCTGAAGAAGCCGGTAGTGACGTCATCAAGGACGCCCATGGCAACGTTTTAGAAAGTGGCGACACTGTCAAATTGACCAAAGACCTCAAAGTTAAAGGGACGTCGACGACCCTCAAGATTGGCACGAAGGTGAAGAACATCCGCCTACGGCTAGGCGGTGATCATGACATTGACTGCAAGGTGGATGGTGTCGGCGCGATGCAGCTGAAGTCTGAGTTTGTGAAGAAGGTCTAGTGTCGTTGTTTCAACCCAAGTGACTGTGCGTGCACAAGTTGCAACGAAATGGGTGGTCAACGAGCACGGCTTCTGACACGGTCCGGGAAATGATCAGATTGGCTCTCGCTATAATACTCGCCGCAATCGGAGCGGCATGGGGACAAATAGATGACTTTGACGATGGGAACAGTGATGGCTGGACCCGATCGGACGTTCTCGCTCAGGTGGGAGGAACTCCCGCTGAGTTCACCTTCCCAGACGGCAATCGCATCCGCCTCAAGTCTTCTCCGTCACCGGACCCCGAAGCGCTGGGCCCCTCTCGAGTGGGTCTCTTTAGAGAGGACGTGAGCTATACCGATGTCACGGTTGTGATGGACATGGTCGCCTGGGATGCAAATCTAGCACAGGACTTTGGAATTCTTGCTAGAGCTCAAACGATCGGACTGGGCACGACAAGTGGCTATGCCTTGACCGTAGATGTGGACGAGCAGACGATCTATCTCAGTCGCCTGGACAATGAAGTCGCGGTAACGTTAGCAAAGATTGAGCTGATGATGGAGGTTGGTAAGAGCTATCGCTTTCGTTTATCGGCTATCGGAAACAAGATCTCGGCAGGCGTCGCGGATGCAGTTTCTCCTGGAGAAGAACTGGTCATACTAGAACCCGAGGGAGAGGAAGAGGGTGGATTCACGGAAGGCGTGAATGGCTTCTTCACCAACTCTGGCGTCGCCGAAGGCTCCACTGATGCCACGTTCGATCGATTCATTGCCTTTGACCCTAGCGGGCCTGCCACGCCACCTCAGATTGCTTCTTATGAGCGCGTTGAGGATTCGGTGATGATTGGCTACGAGGTGCCTATTCAATCCGGAGGTGACTATGTGTTAGAATCTTCGGCTGATTTACAAGAATGGTCCATCCTGGGAAACAGTAGCGTTCCGATAGGCTTTACGCAGGGATCCTTCACCGCCACCGATGCAACCGTCCAAGCGCGTTACTATCGGGTGAGCCAGGCGCCTCCACTCTTCACGGAGGATTTCGAGAAAGGCGCCGAAGGATGGACGACGTCGGTGACAACTGGGGACACCGCGTGGGAACTGGGCGCGCCAGGGGCTCCCGATCTCATGGAAGCTCATAGCGGCACACAGACCTATGGCACGTTGCTTGATCATCCGTTTACAGACTTAGCGACCACTTCTTTGAGAAGCCCTGTCATTGACCTCGCAGGAAAGCGGCGCCCAAGGATCTCCTTCTGGCACCACGTCGATGTCACGGAGGGTGCGGAGGGCGTCCAGGTGAACTACTTGAATGAGGCCGGAGACGTGATCGGATCGGTTGATGAAATCTTCTGGATTCGAACTGAAGGCTGGACTCGCTTCGAGGCTGACCTTCCTGCAGAGGCGCTAGATCAGAAGATCACCGTTGAGTGGATCTTCCGCTCAGACGGAAATTCTCCGAACGGAGCTGGTTTCTTCCTCGATGATGTTATCGTAGACTAACGGAAACTCGGTGCCAAGCTCATTCATCTATTCAGATCGTACGGCTATCGTCACAGGCGGCGCTGGTGATATTGGAGGTGCAATCGTTAGGAGGCTTCATTCTGAAGGGATGCGAGTCGTGATTGCTGATCTCGATCCGGTCCGAACAAAGATGCTCACGGACGAACTAGGCGAGCGAGTCCTAGGCGTCGCCGGTGACTTGTCCTTAGAAAGAGAAGCGCAGCGTTTGTTAGACGAGACGCAACAAGCGTTCGGGAGCTGTGATGTTCTGATCAACAACATGGCAATGACAAGCACTGATCGCTTTCATGAACGCTCGATAGACAGCATCAGGCGAGAAGTGGATGTCATCATGATAGGGCCAATGATACTCAGCCGCTTGGCTGTTCCGTATTTGCAGAAGTCTCAGGATCCTAGAGTGATCACCATGAGTTCCCTTGGAGGCATCACGCCGTTGCGCGAGACGCCTATTTACACTGCAGCAAAGTTTGGGCTACGCGGAGCCATGCTCTCCTTTGCGCTGGATGAAGAGCTGCATGGGATCAAAGTGAGCTGTGTGCTACCCACAGCGACCGATACCTTCATGCTCAGACAAGAAGCACTCGAAGGCGGTTCCGTTCTTAATTTTATCGATGATCCTCAGACGGTCTCAGCTGTTGTGAAACAAGTCATCTTGCAATTGGAAACCCCTAAGTTGGAACGCTATCCCAAGACGAGCGACTCGTTGCTAGCACGCTTTGCGATGTTGTTTCCCAACATTTTGCCGAGGCTCTTGCCGCTCTTTGAGAAGAAAGGGCGCCGTGGTCTGAAGCGTTACCTTGCCGATCTTCACAAGCGCGGTTTGATCGAAGAGGTCGACGGCGAACTCCGCCAGAAAGCGCGCCAACATTTAAACGCCAGCAGCACTTAGAAGCCTTAGTTGATGCCCACTACTCAGACCAACAATCGTGTTTGTGTCATTGGTGGCGGTCCTGCAGGTTTAGCTACGGCACGTGCGCTGCTGCTGGCTGGAGTCGAGTTCGATGTTTTTGAGAAGCACTCTGATGTGGGGGGGATCTGGGATCCTACGAATCCTGGTTCACCCATGTATGAGAGCGCCCATTTTATCTCATCGAAGACGATGTCAGGGTATCACGACTACCCAATGCCGGATGATTATCCCGACTACCCATCGAATCGAGAGATCCTGGCCTACATCAAGGGGTTCTGCGAAGCTTATGACCTCAAGAGGCACATCCATTTTGGCATCAAGGTCGATGAAGCCCGCTACGAGAAACACCGTGGATGGGTGTTAGAGACGAACCAAGGCACGCGAGAGGGGTATCGGTGGCTTGTCGCTGCGAACGGCGTCACCTGGTTTCCCAAGAGTCCCAAGTTCGATGGAGAGGAAAGCTTCACCGGGAAGATCATGCATTCGGCGGACTATCACAAGCGCGTTCAAGTGGCCGGGAAGCGCGTCCTGATCGTTGGTGCAGGGAATTCCGGAGTCGATATCGCTTGTGACGCTGCGAGCGCCGCATCACAAGCGACCATCAGTCTTCGCCGAGGCTATCACATCCTACCGAAGCACCTCTTTGGCATGCCGATCGATGTCTTTGGAGCGCAATCAGAGTGGATGCCATTGCGGATCCAGCAGCTCACCACCGCAATCATGCTCCGCATTTTATTGGGTGATGTGCGAAAGCTAGGCTTAGCCAAACCAGACCATCGCATTCTCGAAAGTCATCCCATTATCAACTCACAAATCCTACACTATCTGCAACATGGCGATCTCAAAGCCAAGCCAGACATCGAGAAGATAGAGGGCGAGAACGTGATATTCAAAGACGGAAGCCGAGCACCCTTCGACGTCATCATTCTAGCCACCGGCTACGACCGTCGTATACCTTACATCCCTGAGGGAGCCATCACCTATGACGGGGTGCACCCTAAGGGCTTTCTCCAAGTCTATCAACCGGACCATCCTGAGCTCTTCATCAATGGGTTTATCGAAACCAATGGCGGCGCCTACAAGTTCTTCGATCAAATGGCCCAGATGATCGCACGCGGCATCTGCACCCAGATCAAGGGCGGTTCAGAATGGGAGAAGCTGGAATCGATGATCCAAGGCAAGGAGCCGAACCTCACCGGTGGCGTGCGCTATGTGAGTTCGGATCGCCACCGCGGCTACACGAACGCCCAAGCTTACAACAAAGCAGCGAAGAGGCTCCGCAAGACCATGGGCTGGCCCGAGCTCACTCTTGGCATGTTTGATTCGGTGAGGGCAACTTAGTCGACCATCATATCATCAATGTACCATCCAGCACCGACGACCTCGTCGGGATCTGACAAGAAGACAAACTCCACGATGATCTTCTGATCGAGCGATTCATCCGGGAGTTTTAGAACGAACGGTGTCCAAGCCTCAGTTTGCCCGGAGAAGATATCAGAACTCGCAAGCATGTCACCGGCTTCATTGAGGAAACGAACCTGACCGCCTTCCGCATCGAAAGTGGAATCGATAAAGTAGCTGAAACTCAATTCCGGGCTCTTGACTCCATTAAGATCAATGATAGGAGAGCGTAGGCTAGCATGGGCACTCGGCATGTAGTTGCTATTAAGGCCGGTCCCCCAAGCTTGGGTGCCACTGCTCGCCGTCGTGAGTCCCCCGATGTTCGGTGTGCCCAATTCCCATTGGGTGTCTCCAGCAATGGTTGTCGCCGTCCATCCATCGGCACCATTCTCAAAGTCAGTGCTAAAGAGAGCTGGGGCCGATACTTGACGCACACGGTAGTAGCGCGTTACCCAATCTTGGGGAACACTACTATCAGTGTAGTCGATCGAGGGTGCGGCGGCACCTCCTGCTGGATACTCGGTCACCAAGGCCTCCCAATCGGCAAGGTCAGGAGAGACATCAACGGCGTAAAACTTTCCTGCCAAGGGTGACCAAGTCACCATCACATTGTCATCGGCCACGGCCAAGCCCGTGATCTGGAACGGATTGCTCGCGCCTGCGAACACAAATCGCATGCCTAAGTAGACAGACCGGGTTGCGGTATCATCCTGCACATCATCGATGATGAAATTCGTGATTTGACCAGCCCGCACACTTACTTGGCCAACGGACATCTCATAGTCATTGTAACCGGGAGATCCTTTGAACTCGCCATCGTTCGCATGCCATCGCGTGAGTTCGTCGCCTTCAAAAGCGAAGTTCAGCGGCGTGGGTGCTGCCAGATTCTCTTCTGGATTCACTTGGCCGGTGTCTCCCAGACTGAAGAAGACATCGTAAGTCCCGCTCTTGGCAAAGATCACCGAGGTCTGAAGTGTCGGAGCGTCGTCCCCACTGAGCGGGAATGACTCAATGACAGGTCCGTACGAACCCAGCCCTTCCCGGATGTTCCAGAGACCGTCTGCGCTATCGTTGGCATTAACGGTGAGCCAATCTTCTTGAGTAAGCGTTGAATTCTGAGGGCCCGTCTTAAACTGATTGCCCCCCACATCCGTTGCCCAATCAAAGACGCCAGGACTTACCTGAATCTCTGCGATCGCGCCTGTCAATTCGATGACTCGCAACGTGATGCCTTGGAATGTCGAGGTCACAAACTCTTCCTCAGTATCGGACTCAAGATCATCAACCCGCACGCTAAACTCGCCGCCAGTTTCAACCTCAACCTCGCCTAACGACACGGACTGCCACCACATCGCTCCCAAGGTAGAGCCATCTGGCACCGGATAGCCTGGCGTCGTCCCGCCGGTAGCCCGAATCGCGTTCAGTTCTGTGTAAGTCATCAAGTCGTCATCTCCAATCGCTGCTTGGATCGGAGCGTCTCCTGGTATGGCATTGCTATCAAGAAAGTTAAGGATCACTTCAAACTTCCCACCCACCGCCAAGGTCACATCCATCGAGATCTCCGGTGAGTCTTCCAAACCTCCCGGAGCATGCGAGACCAGAAACGTGTTGCCCTCCACGCCATAGATCAGCCATTTGTTATCTTTATCAAAAGCCACGTCTAACAAATCGTCGCTACCAAACGGGAGCGTTTCAATCGCTGTGGCAGGTCCCACCGTGTGCGTGTTGCCAAAGCGGTCTACCTCCCCGCTCAGATCACCCGCCGGAAAGAAGAACGTGATGTCTTGAGCTTGAACAGTGTGGAGCGAAGCAGCAGCGATTACCGTCCAAAGCAACGCGTGAGAGGTGCGCCGCGACTCTCGTGCGAACCGACCGTGGAAAGAAGAGGCATCTGTATTCATCTCGAGATGCTACGAATCTGCGAACTCGAATACAATCATTGAGTTCATCCCCGCAAATCATGGCTCTTGCGCCGGTTCTCTCAATAAAGTAATAGTGTTTAGTTCTGCTTTGCTAAATCCCTATTGTGACACCGGCATCCTGCCGGTTTTTGACTGGATTGAAGCAAGTATCACAATCGTGCTTTGCAGCAATTCTTTGATTTAACAAAGTAGAATTAGTTAAGACAGGTCAGCCACCCTACCGTTCGCACGGCATCGGCGAGCTCTTCGTCGCGGCGACCGTAGCCGTGCTTGTGGTGAGTCTGAACACGTCTCGTCTGTCGGAGGATCTATCCGGCGTAGCGCCATTTGAAAGGCTTTGCCATCGTTTGGTTGAAATAGGCCATGAAATCCAGAATCCGATCATTGAGGTCATCAATGGATCTGAAGCTT
>CALLLI010000342.1 GCA_938082635.1 uncultured Verrucomicrobiales bacterium | reverse complement strand
CTCCAGTAAATCACTCACACCCGAAATTAATGCCACAACACGACTTTCGCGAAGACACCCCGGTGGGGCAGCGCATCATGCAGCTCGCCCAGTCGGGTAGTATCAGTGACTTCTACATCACCCCGTGGGAGACTCTCTGCTATAAGCTAAATGGAGAGCTTCACCGGGATGATTTGTTCATTTACACGCCTACTCAGCAGTTGGAGGTCGTGCCTGGTTGCTTGGACTACGCCATTGTCCTCGGCCCTCACCGCTTTCGTGTGAACCAGCTCGTCACTCGCGGAAAACTACGCTGGGTTATGCGTCTGCTGCCTGTGCAGATTCCCACTGTAGAGCAGGTCGGTGTACCCGCACCAGCTGTTAAAGCCTTCTTAGAATCTAAGAACGGTCTCTTCTTGGTCTGTGGCGCTACCGGTAGTGGTAAGTCGACCACGATTGCTTCCATGGTCCTTCACCGAGCGCAGCGCCGTCGAGAGCACGTCGTGACCTTTGAGGATCCCATCGAGTATGTCTATCCTGACAATACGGCTTCTCTTGTCTCACAGCGAGAAATGGGAACAGACGAACTAGACTTCGGTGCGTCACTCCGAGCTTCTCTTCGTCAGGCACCTGATGTCATCAATATTGGTGAGATCCGTGATGGTCAAACCGCAGAAATTGCGCTCCAAGCGTCAGAAACTGGACACGTCGTCATCGCCACTCTGCACACGTCCACCGCAGCTCAGACGGTTGCGCGCTTCCTGAAGCTGATCCCTTCAGAACGTCTTGAGAGCGCCCAGTCTACCTTCGCAGACGTCATGGGGTTGATCCTCTGCCAGCGATTGATGCTTGATGAAGAGAAAGGCAAGCGTTTCGCTGTTCACGAGCTCCTCCTTCAGTACGACTCAGTATCCAACCTCATCCGTCGTGGTGAGTTCAAGAAGCTCGACCAAGAGCTCGAAGTCGGTTGGAAACGCGGCATGTCTAACTTTGATCACAGCATGGCTGTTCGCGCCCAGGAAGGTTGGCGTTGGTCGCAGAAAAACCAGAAGACCGGTTACAGCGAAGGCGAAGTTCGTGAATATCTCGAAACTCAAGAAGTTCTTACATAACCACTCAGGGACCCTAACATGCAGCTTGTATATATAAAAAACCTACTGACCTTTGCGTCATTCCGCCCAGAGCCGGCTGATTCAGCCGCTGCTTGGAGCACCCGCTTTCCCAACAAGCGGACGCTCTTACTCAACGTGAACCGTAACACTGTCAACTGGCAGGTCATGCTCAAAGGCGGCAATATGGGAGAAGGCGGTACTGAGGAAGGCACTCTTAAGGAAATTACAGAAATGTATGGTGAAGAGTGGAAGGGGATGACTGACGACGGATGGGTTTCCGTTTCGATCAATAATCGATTCATCCTATCGCTCGAGAGTAACCTCTCTCGAAAGAAGGGCTACGAAGACCTGCTTCGAACCAATCCCAAAGTCGTTCTCGGTAGTAAGTTTGAAAGGGGTAAGGTCTATGCTGTCCGACATCACCCCGAAACAAATTCTAGCCTGCTTCTCGCTTGTGAGGAACTGCTAGTCAAAGAAACTCAGGATGCCCTAAAGAAAGCAGACCTTAAGGTCGGTCGATTGAGTTGTGGGCTCTTTGCCATGCTCACGGACGTTCTCTATCGTTTACACGAAACGACGGGTAAAGAAGGCGAGAGTGAAGTGCCTTCCAACTATCTTATCATTGCCGTCTGTCAGGGCTCCGTATGCGTGCTTAAGCAGGCTGAAGACCAGTGGACCGAGCTACGCTCTCGCTCCGCGTATTACGAACCCGGGAATCTTTCCTCCTTACGTCAAATTCTTCAACCTATATTGACTGATTGGGATCCTCAGAATCCGACACTCTTTGTGAGTGACGATAATGATCCCAACAGTCTCGAACAAATCCGTCAGATGCTTCCTGGTTATGCGATCAGCGATGTCTCTTCTGACGATCAACTCTGGTCCATCATTGGAAAAAACTAGACCATAACTACCATGTTAGTTTGTCACGATTTAAAATTCGAAGCCGATCCCGTCGCGCCTCCCTTACCTAATGGATTGCGGATGATCCCCGTCCTCTTCTACATTGCCATCGCTGGCTGTGCCTTCTTTACGGCGTACTTCATGATTCAGAAGAACGCTTCAGAACGTGGCAGACTTGCTCAGGAGCGAGTCACTGCAGAAGAGAAAAAGAAGATCGCTCAGGTCCAGATGAAGCACAATGATTTGGAAGGTGCCGTGAAGAAAGCCAGCTCAATGATTGCATGGGTCAAAGGGTCCACACCGATCCAACGGCTCGCCATGACGATCAATAACAGCGTGCTCAAAAACAGCGAGGAAATGGGAGGAGACAGTACTATTCGGACATTGAAGCTCAGCCGGAAGCAAGAGAGTCCTTGGCAGATTAAGCTAGCTCTTACGCTCAATGGAAGTGATCCCGAGGGTTTGAATGTCTTGCTGGAGGAACTTGGAAATGGGGCTGAGAAGTACAAGCGCTTTAATCCGCAGAGGTCGGTGGGTGAAGCCAGCGTGAATTACACGGCTACTCTTATTCGCAGTACCGAACAAAGTCTTTAATTGTCTAGCAAGTTATCATCATATGAAAGAAAAACAATTTGCCTGTGTCGTCTTAGGGATGGCTATCTTTGCCTGCTTCTTCGGCATCATGAAGATGCAAACCAAGCTTCAGGACGCCCGCAAGGGGGCTGATGCGGCTAAGACAACAGCGGAGAGTACGAATCGTCAGCGAGTCGTCGCCAGCGGAAATTTCGCGGACCTTCAAAAGAAGAGTGAAGCCGAGATTGCCTACTACGAACTTTGGAAGCCTGAGTTTGGGCAGTTCCCAACGGGAGATTCGGTGAATCAATATGTTCAAAAACATATGGAGAAGTACGACGGCGTTCAACCTTTCTCTGAGCAAATGACCGCCGTGGCCTACAAGGACAAGCATGGGATCATCAGTAAACTACAACGAATCAATCTCACCTGTGTGGGCGACTATTATAATGTGTTCAACTGGCTAGGAGATCTTGAGGTTCAGATTGCCACAAGTCGAATCACTTCATGCGAAGTGAGCAAAGCTCAGGGTGACCCAGAAATTCGTATGGTGGTTACAATTGATGTGCCAATCATGAGCGAAAGCGAAAGCGAATTAGTCTCCTCTTAGTCTAACTAACTCACTACTATAAATCAGTGAAAATTATATTTACGATCACGTTTGCAGCAACAGCGGCTATTGCCTTCGCCCAAGAGAAATCATCCGAAATTTCTGCTAGAGCAGACTCTGTTGGTGATCTTCCGAACATGCGTCAGGGTGTAACAGTGCTTCCTGGCGCGCCAAGCCCGTATGGCTTGCCCGAACAGAAGAAGGTAGCATCGGCCAAGAAACAGTACAGTCAGGAAGATCAGATTCGAGAGATTCTTTTGAGTCTGCCTGTTACTGGTGTCATTGGGAACGGCAAGAAAGTTCTACTTCACGATATTACTCTCGAAGAGGGCGAGATCGTGGAGAGCGTAATTCTAAAGCAGACAGAAATCCTCCTGGTCAAAGAGATCACACCTGAGAAGGTCATCATCGAGTGGATTGAGCAAAGGCAGCGCAAGACTCCGCGAACCTTGGAGATTCCAATCGACCTGTCTCCTCGCGTAAAGGCACTCATCGCAGGCCAATCTAACGTCAATAAGAAGGTCATGGGGATCGTGAGGCTACCCGAAAGTGAAGAAGACCAATAAAAGGTCTTAGATTGAGCCTATTGCCTATGAATGTATTCTGCCGTGCCTCGAAAGGCTTCACTCTACCCGAACTCCTTGTCGCGGGAGCTCTGAGCGCTGCCTTCATGACAGCGGCAGCACTCTCATTCCAGGCTGTAACCTACAATCAGCAGCGCTATCAAGGATTGGTTTCAGTTAGAGTCGATCCTGGCGGTGGATTAGCAGGTGCCGTTGGCAATTTCTATCCCAACTTAACGGGGCAAACGATGCTGAATGTTTATGGCTCTCCTACCTATGGACGGGCCGCCGCTGCTCAGAATGTGTATGATCGCTTCTGGGAAGATGTTGAGAAAGCCTCTGCCGTCTTCTGCCTCAGTCGGAATGGGCAATTGAATGTAGCAGGAACACCTCCAGGAAATCTCATGCGGCCGAAGGAACTTCCGTTTCCTTCTGGGCTGTCGTTCATAGATGTCGATTCTCATTCGGCATTCTTGCAAGACGTGCTCATTCCCTACAACTCGGCTGCCACTACCATTTATACGGACTATCGCAATGTCTCGCCGGTTCCTCTGGCTGCCGATCCTGATCATATGGGCGGGTCAGTCTATGTGATCCAACCCTATGATATTGAAGGTGAGCTTGGCGTCCGCGCCATCTATGAAATCGATCTCCTCAAGACCTCGTCGCCGGTCGGTGTCTACGCGTCCGTTCGAAGGTATGTGAAGAACACCATCACAGGTATGGATTTATCTGACTACTATGATGTCTTCTACGAAGACGCTAAGGTTTCTGACTTTGGACCCTTCTTTGTATCCTTTGAGAAGAGCGGCCGTCTTGCGCATCCGGAAACCTCGGCTGCGGATACGGATGCGTATGGTGTCATTGCAGACTCTTATAAGATCGGACCGCGTGCGCCATTTACATTCATGTGGTGGCCGGATCCGGCTCTCATGCTTGGTAAGGATGGGGGGGAGTTGAGCGCAGCATCCCTCTCTTCAGGCGACGTGAGGGCTGCCTACTATGAGATGGGAGCCAAGACCAGCTTGATGAGTGTCGTGCCTATCTTTCCTTCCCTCTGACGTATCATGAAGATCTTTCTAACAAAGAAGCAGTGCCAGGGAAGTGTGCTCGTAGTGAGCCTCCTAATTCTTGTTGCCGGGACGGTTGGCATGGCGTCGATGACGACGCTGCTCTCGGCACGAAGTCGATTGGTGATGGACTTGGAGTTTGGTGTGCAACGCAGGACAGCATTGCGAAATGCGAGAGCCATGTGCCAGCACTATTTCATGAGTCGGGGAGTGGCAAATAGCTCACTCGCAGTGGATCTCGATTTGGGTGGTGGATGGGGAAAGGTAGCCATCCCTGCTGCAGCGCAGAATCCTCTCGGGAGCCAGCAAGAGTTCAGCCTGAAAAATTTGCTAAGCCCTGGTTGGAATCGCGGTTTCACAGAAGAGGTTCTAGCAACGGTCTATCAGTCGATACCCTATGATACCACCGGAGCGGAAGCTCAGACTTCATTGCGTGTGCAGCTCAAGAGTCGTTCTCCTTTGCTCGCAGGTAACCTGTTGGTGCTCCATCATCCAATGACGAACTCGGGCACTATCGATGCGACCATTTCGGGTTCCGTTCAAGTGAACGGGCATGCGACATTCTGGAAAGATGACACTTTTCCAGGTACCGTAGGAAACTTGAAGGTCGAGAGCTATGATCATCCGGACGTGATTTCCGAGGCGATTGACAATATCGGTGGCAATCACATACCGCCGACGAACTATCCGTTCTTCGCAAGATCAACCGGATATGATTCTGTTGGAGCGTCAGGATCTCCGCTCACAGATGGTAGGTTCAATATGATCCAGATCGGTACGCCCTCCGCATCGCCTCCCGATCCTGATGCCATCTATAAGCAGAACACGCTTCATCATAAGATGACGGCGAACTCCTCGCCAACGGTTGTCAATGGCAGTTTCGATTATACTGTTGGTGCTGTGTCTGGCGACGAGCAAGGCGGCCAGCGAAGAATCACTATCGATCTTAACACCCCTGCGGTTTCGCCAGTGATTGTGGATGATGGTGTCTTTTATGTGAGGTTTCTGGGATACACCTCTGGATCGGGTGACAATGAGCTTCCTGGCTTTGTGATCATTCGATCAAGCGATCTCTTGTCAGTGACGTTTGAAAATGACAATGATAGACGGCTTGTCGTGGGTCTTCAGTCCCCAAGTCTTCGTAATGTTTCTGTCAACTTCACGAATGCTGTGAGTTGGCGATTGTTGCTCACATCACAACTAACGTCGACGAGTTGGAACGTGCCGGTTGGTGATACTGTGAATCTTTATGGCGGTATTCGCACTGACTCGACCGTGAATGTGGCCAGTGGCCAACTAGTTTTAAATAGAGAAACTAATCCAGACGTGCTGGAGCTCATGGACCCTCGTGAGGGTTGGGTTGAAATTTACCAGAACTAATCATGAAATCGCTTCTTTCCTCGACTCATCACAAAGATCCCAAGGGTTATACCTTTATTGAGGCGATGGTCGCCATCTCTATTCTTATGATTGGGGTGGCAGCAGCAGCAGCACTTTCCATGACTATGGTTACCCAGGAAGAGATCAATGCCCGAGCCGCTAGAGCCACCAATTGGCAAGAGAATGCTGCGCGCCTTTTTCAGCTTGGTCTTGGCACGGGTTCAGATGCCAGTGAAATTTTGGATGCGATGCCTGGTCTACCTGGCCTTGGCGTTTCGGGATTGACGATCTCTACAACATCATCAGACATCGATTCTGGTTCAGCCTCGTCCCTTAATGTGGATGTGTCAGATTTAACGTTGGTCTATAACAGTGTCGATGACTCGGCCCAGAACAGGACCAACGTGATGAAAGTTGTCCGTTACTAACACCTCTATTCCCCTCCATTCATGTTAAAGAAAGTTGATTTAGTCAATTCATTCACAGGTAAGACTATCACTGCTGTCGTTGATACGGACGACAATGAAAAGGCTATTATCGGTGCAGGCAAGGCACCCAATGAGGTGGCCAAAGTGTCTGACATTGTTGGCTTTGATGAGACGATTCATCGGCTCAGTATGGCGAGTCAGTCTCTTGAAGATCGAGCGTCTCTCTTTGCCGGTGTGGCGCGATGTTTAGAGCGAAACATCTCGACGCGCAAGAGCTTTGAACTTCAAGCGAACCGCATGAAGACGCCCATTTATCGTGGCGTGATTGCGGAAGTGTGTGACCAGATCTCGGCGGGTGAGAAGATTAGTACGGCACTGGAGATGTTCCCAAAGCTGTTTGGTCCAGAGTCGACTGCTTTGATTCGTGCTGGCGAAGAAGCAGGGCAGCTTCCTGCGGTGTGCCATCAGATCGCTTCCGGGCAGAAGAAAACGGTTAAAATTATTAAGAAGCTTAAGAATGGCATGGTTTACCCTGCTATTGTCATGGTGATGTCGGTGGCTGTTGTTATCGTGATGAGCTTCACGTTAGTTCCTGCACTGGCAAATCTTTACGGCTCAATGAATGCCAAGTTGCCTTTCGCGACTGTATTGATCATGAAGTTCTCTGAGCTGTTGCTCACGCAGCCCTATCTCGCACTGGTTCCTTTTATTATCTTAGGCGTGTTCTTTAAGAATTGGGGGAAGATTGCTGCCAACCCGACGATGCAGAAGATCTTCATTCGAATTCCTGCTGTGGGACCGATTGTTAGGAAATCTTCAGCTGCTGTAGGCTTCCGGACGTTTTCAATGCTAGTCGAATCGAACGTCCGCATGAACACAGCGGTGAGCATTGCTGCAGAGAGTTCGCCACATATCTATCACCGTGAGTTTTTCGAGCGTTTGCGTGAGCACATCACAGCGGGTGATGGTCTTGCTGAGAGTTTCATGCGCGAGTCTCACTGGCTCGGTGTCGATGGTCGGCGGATTTGCGGGATCATGGAAATCGCGGCCGAGACAGGTTCTGCGACAGAGATGCTAAACGAGGTCGCTGACGACTACGAGGAGGACCTCGATAACATGGCGGCGCAGATCGACAAGATCCTCGAGCCGATCACGATCATCTTTCTTGGCCTGATGGTGGGCTTTCTTATCTACGCGATTTACTCGCCAATCTTTTCCCTCGGAAAGCTCATCTTACCGGGTGCTGGTGAGGAGAAAGAGGCGGCAACAAACGTTCACTAGCTGCCAGAAGAAAAAACAGCAATTTATGGTTTACATAGATATTATATCTAGTATAATATTGAGAATTTCGATCCACCCAAAAACAACAAAAACAACAACAATACCGCAAGAAACAACAACTAGCTCCATCTAATCATGAAACTTACTAAAATCGCTTCTAAGGGCTTCAGCCTTGTCGAGATGCTCGTCGTCATCGCCATCATCGGTGTTATCGCAGCAATCGCCGTGCCTCAAATCGCTGACTTCACGGAGGCTGCCGATGACAGCAAGAACAAGCGCAACGCTCAGAACATCTCCAATATGGTCGCCGCTGCTCAGGCTGCTGGTCTTGATTTGGTAGGGACTAAGACAATCGATAATCTCGCAGATATCGCAAACGGTGGAACCGTGACCGAAGGCGTCTTCAAAGACAAGGTCTTCCGTGCAAACATCGATCCTGCAGAACTCACCAAAGCAGCAGTATATCTGTCTGTTGAGAATGGCGTGTTGAGGTATAATCCGTAACTAAGTTGTAGTCTACAAGACTTTCAGGCGGGCGGCGATCGGAAATTCCGGTCGCCGCTTTCTCGTTGGGAGTTTCGGGAAGTTTGAAATTCTTGTTGATTATAGAAATTATATAAAGTATCGTAAATCTTGATTCT
>CALLLI010000341.1 GCA_938082635.1 uncultured Verrucomicrobiales bacterium | reverse complement strand
CGCTTTGTCGCTTTGTCGCTTTGTCGCTTCAGAGCCTGAGAGCTAATTCCAACTTCACTACCAATCGACCGCTACCGTTTGTCAGGTAGCGGTCGATTGCTCGCAGGGACATTGGCTTTAAATAGCGTGAGGAACTGCTCGGCTTTACCCTCCTTAACTTCAATGGTCGCAATTACGTTGATCATGCGAGAGTGTTATTCTCCTATTCCAATATTGCAAGTTCCCCCCTGAGCTCTTTTTTGTGCGTATTCTATGCTTACAATGGGGGTGCTCTCCTGATAGCCTGTGAGGCATAGTATGAAAATTCTCTGGTTACTTATCTTCTTCGTGGTTTTTGTCTGGTCGGCAATTAACCCAGAAGATCGCTTTACGTGGTTTCTCGAGGTATCTCCGGCAATCATCGGATTAGGGTTGATGGTTTATACTTATAAGACGTTTAAGTTAACGACCTTACTCTACATCCTCATCTTGATTCACTGCATCATTCTCATGATCGGCGGCCACTACACCTACGCCAAGGTTCCCTTTTTTGACTGGCTGAAAGATTACTTCGAGCTGGAAAGAAACGGATACGATAAGTTGGGTCATTTGGCTCAAGGTTTTATCCCAGCTATCTTAACAAGAGAAATCCTGATCAGAAAAAAGGTGGTTAATATCCTCCGATGGCGTGGCTTTATCATCGTATGCATTTGCCTAGCCTTCAGTGCGTTTTACGAACTCATCGAGTGGTGGGTCGCTTTGTCATCGGGTGAATCGGCCGAGGCATTTCTCGGGACTCAAGGTTACGTCTGGGATACCCAGTCAGATATGGGGTGGGCGCTTTCGGGTGCGGTGATCGCATTGTTTACCTTGGCCAAACTGCATAACCGGCAACTCGATGCGTTGGGGGTGCTTGAAAATTAGCCCCCCAATAGGGAATTTAGTATTGCACACTATTCGCTACCTTCACGTAGCCCATATCTAGTTGTCCCATCCCCCCCTGTATTGGATGTCGTCAAACCATACCTTTGACGACACAGTGAGGCCTCGATGTGAGGCCCAGGGAATTCACCGCCTTAAGGATTCGTCAAATTCGGAGCCCAGGTTTGAGGCTTCAAGGCTGGCCGCTGACCAGACTTGGGATACGTCGTGGGAAGGATTTCCTTCAACTTCGACGAGAGTTCTGCCAGCACTGCCGATTGGTCCTGTTTCTCTGCTAGATTCGTCAGCTCTAATGGGTCACTCTCCCGATCATAGAGCTCCCGACCAGCCTTCCCGCCATCCCACTCCGTGTAGCGCCAACGAGACGTACGAAGCGAGTAGCCATCGAACTTGGCTCCCTTCGAACGACGTTGAACGTGGGTGAGAGCCCAGCCTCGGCCTGGCGCACTCGGATCTTTCAGCATCGGAGCCAGGCTTTGTCCTTGGAGATTTGCTGGAGCTTTCACGCCACACAATTCCGTTAGGGTCGGGTAGAGATCCACGAGGCCCACAGGTGCGTCCGCCACCGTACCAGCCTGGCCCACGCCTGGAGCCACAATCAGCAATGGGACACGAGCGCTTTGCTCGAAGAGGCTTTGTTTCTGCCAAAGACCATGCTCTCCCATGTGATAGCCGTGATCACTGGTGAAGACGATGATCGTATTGTCAGACAACCCAAGCCGATCTAGAGCCGAAACCACCCGTCCAACCTGCGCGTCCATGAAACTAATGCTCGCGTAATAAGCCTGAATAGCCTGTTGCCTTAGCGGATCTGTCAGTAAATCATGCTCCTTCTTGTGGCTACGCAAGGCCGCCTCTGGGATGTCTTGCTGATCCTCCTTCCAACCTGCGACCACGGGCATAGCCTCAAGGTCATAGGGCTTGAAATAGGACTCCGGAGCCACATACGGCGTGTGTGGGCGATAAAATCCTACGGCGAGAAAGAACGGACGCTCCCTTTCTTTGGCGCATCGCTCTAACACCCATTCCGCATTCTTGGCCAACATGGCATCCGTATGGCGCGGATCTGGATTCGGTGAAGCATACCAACTCAAGGTGCCGCCAAAGCTTCCGGGTTTAAGGGAGAAGATCTCTGATTCCTCTTCAAGCCGATCACAGCCCGCCGGATTAAGTTCTAGCTCCCAAGAACCCGGATCATCATGTCCATTCGTGCCAACCGATTTCGGAACATTGTAATGATAGAGTTTACCAATTCGAGCCGCAAAGTAACCCTTCATGCGAAAGGCATGCGAGAGACTGTGCTGCTTGGGAATAGTCTGGCGGAAGATCTGCGAATTCCCCAAGATGCCCGTGCTGTTCGGATAGAGCCCGGTGAGCATCGAGTTTCTGCTCGGTCCACAAAGCGGGTACTGACAGTAGGCATTCTCAAAACGCACGCCACGATTGGCCAAAGCATCAATATTCGGTGTCTTGATGCGGGAATCACCATAGCAGCCCAAGGTCGCATTGAGATCGTCCGAGATGATGAAGAGCACATTGGAATCCGCAGACCAGACGCTGACGTTCGATAAAAAGAGACAAACCCAGCAGGCGATGGAGCGATTCATAGCCCATGTACCTCAGGAAACGTTCTCCGTTGTCAACACCAATTAAACAATGGAAAGTCTAGCACTCTATTATCACCTTCTGTCTTACTACGCATTCGGCTAATCTATTAGCCCAGAAAGGATTATGAACAGCCAGGCGCTTCCAGACAAAGCTGATTACGACAAAGGGAACTGCGTGAGTTGGACTCCATAAATGCTCGAAGATGGTCGTTTGGTGAGACAACCCCTGATCAAACACTAGCTTGGTAATAGCCTACTGTCTATGTCAGAGTATTCTATAAGTTCACCCAATCTACGTCCTTGCGTCCCAGGCGTCTTCACCCAAGATCCTCTCTGTGCAGCCTCGTCCCCCATCCATCCTTATCCTGACAGGCAGCTTTGGGCACGGTCACAATACAGCGGCCAACAACCTCAAGACCGCTTTCCGAAGCGCCCTTGGATCGGAAGCAAAGGTAGCCGTAGTGGATTTCTTCCAGGAAACCTACCCATGGAGCAACGGTCTCCTGCGCAAGGGCTATGGCATTGCCATCAATCAGCTCCCGCGTCTCTGGCACTTTATTTATGGCCAGGCCGATCGTGAAAGCGGGCCCAGCTTGGTTCCGGTGAAGACGTTTGGGCGGCGGCTTCAGCGATGCTTTGATGAACAGCAGCCCACGGTGGTGGTGTCGACGTTTCCGATCTTCCCCTTGCTCGCGGAGCAATGTTATCCAAATCACCGCACTCGGCCATTCTCGTTGGTCACCATGATCACCGATGCCATTAGCATCAATGCGATTTGGTGCCAAGGACACAGCGACCTGCTCTTCGTCACAGATGACTGGTCAAAGGAGATCGTCATGGACGAGGGCATTCCCGAGGAACGAGTTCGCGCCTATGGTTTCCCGTTGTCGCCTCCGATCGAGACCTCCGCTTTGGAAGAACTGCCTGCTGCCAAACCGCGCATTCTCTACCTTCCGACGACCACCACGGGCCATGTGAGGGACACGCTCGCTCAACTTGTCCCTTGGTGTGAAACGCACCAAGCGTCATTTACGGTTGTCCTTGGTTCGCATGAGAAACGACTGCGCAAAGCCACGGAAAGCCTAGAGAACGTCACCGTTCTCGGCTGGCGCAAAGACGTTCCCAAACTCATGCGCGCACATCACCTCACGCTGACTAAAGCAGGTGGCGCCACCGTGAGTGAAACGTTAGGCGCACAGTGTCCGGCGCTTCTTAACTACGTGGTACCCGGCCAGGAAGAAGGCAACGCTGAGCTGCTCAAGCGCAGTGATTGTGGGCGTCGTATCCACGAGCCTAGCGAGCTCCCAGCCGCTCTTTCAGAGATCCTCATTGAGAATGATGCCGCTATTTGGCATCGCTATCGAGCAAACCTGAAAGCAATGAATCGGGCAGAAGCTTCCGAACACATCGTAAGAGATATTCTCGAACTCCGCGAACTAACATCAAGGTAGTCCTGGCATCTTGCCAGGATCACGGGCTGGAAGCCCGTGCAACCTTCGAACTACTCGGACTTCAGGTGACGCAGGCAGCTGAACCAGATAATAGCAAAGCCAGCCACCGTCAACGCCGTGCACAAGAGTCCTGTGAGGGGCTGTAGCAAGATGAAGTAGCCGATGGCAAAGGTAGCTCCGTAGATGAACAGCATGCCGCCGATGAAGTTCCAGAAGAGGCCCTTAGACACAGGCTCAATATTCGGATCATCCTCGCGGTACTCTCGCCAGAAGCCGCCGGGCTGAACCCGCTTGTAGAAAGCTCTCAACCTCTCCTCTGGTTCTGGAGCCGTCATCAACGTCGCCGTCAGCCAAGCGATAAGGCAGATCGGCACAATGATAAGCAACTGCAGATGGAAGGCCCATTCGATCCCAAAGAACTTTGGCAGGGTCTCGAAGAGCTTGTAGGTCACGGTGGGATCGTTCCCAGCCTGCACATAGGCCACAACATGGAACACCGTCGCGACACAGAACGACGTGCCCAAAGCCGTGATCTCTGACCAGGCATTCACGCGCCACCAGAACCAGCGTAGAATCAGCACCAACCCAATGCCTGCGCCCATCGCCCATACGTATGACCACGCCTTTCCGACCACCGCGACGCCTCCAAAGAGCGCTGCGGAAAGGACCATCAACGCCACGGTGATGAGGCGACCCACAAACACATAGTGACGTTCTTCCCGTTCCTTTGCCCAGAATCTCTTGTAGAGGTCATTGACAAGGTAAGACGAGCCCCAATTCAGGTGACTATCAATCGTCGACATGAACGCCGCGAGAAAACTGACAATAAGCAAGCCCTTCAGGCCCGACCCGAGCACCTCTTGCATGACAAGCGGGTAACCAGCTTTATC
>CALLLI010000340.1 GCA_938082635.1 uncultured Verrucomicrobiales bacterium | reverse complement strand
AGGCCTTGCGAAACAATAACCTACCGAAATCAATCACCCCCAAGGACGGATCTCGTAGTTCCATTCTCCGTGGAACGGATTTCGTTTGATGTTAATCTGTTCAAGCTCTTCGTCGGTAACCTTTCGGCCTTTCTCGTATTTGCGCCCATCTAACCACGCTTTCACTTCTAGCCCCTCCTTGGTTCGCGTGGCTCCGATCAGGTTCACCACGATCTCCAAGTTCTCTAGGGGTTCACCCTGCCAGTTACGTGTTATGTGGCAGAAGAGGCGGTGTTCGATCTTATTCCACTTACTCGTCCCGGGAGGATAGTGGCAGGCTTCGAATATCAGCCCTGTGCGGTCGGCAAGGCGTTGTAACTCCCATAGCCATAGGCGCGTTCGCGGGCTATTGCTCCCACCGCTATCCGCCGTGATGAGCACACGCCTAGCGTTCCCATATTTCCTGCGCCCCATCCGCTTCCACCATCTCCCGATAGCGGCGACTGCGAACTCGGCTGTGTCGTGCCCCACGCCAACAGTGACACCCGCCTCGTTGCCCGCAATATCATAGACACCGTAAGGTATTGCTTTACCCAATTCCTTGTCGGGGAAGTCATGAGTCTTCACCTTCTTCGGATTCTTCTTTCTGCGGTAGGTCTTCCCGGGATTCTTCAGGTTTCCTAGGGTTTCCTTCTTCTTCGTATCGATCGAGATCGCCGGCTCACCGCACCGTTGACGCGCCTTGACTCTCCGAGATATGAACTCGAATTGAGCGTTGCGGTCGGGGTGTTGCTTGCCCTCCACCGTCTTCCGGTTGGACTGCAGACTATAGCCCTGCGCCTTGAGCAAGCTGCCCACTTTCGTGCTGCTGATCGCGAACCCTTGCAGTTGTAGAGTCTCGGAAAGTAACCGCGTGCTCTTGCATGTCCATCGCAGCGGTGACATTGGATCCCCACGGACTGTCGGCTCGACGAGCGCATTCAGGGCATCCAAAAGATTTTCCTGCTCATGCTCTCTACTCTGACGACCTCCTCCTGGCCTGCGCTGACGATTGGGGCCTAACGACTCTGGGTCATCGATTTCTCTAACACCATTGCGGATGGTCCGGTCGGAGATTCCCGTGGCCTGCGCGACAGCAGAGATGCCACCCCACCCCAGTGAGCGAGCCTCCATAGCAGCCCACCGGCGACGTCCTCGCTCGTCTAATTCGGAAACGATTGAACGATACTTATCGCGAATCCAAGTGACAACTTGCTTGTCTGGCATGTATTCATGATAGAACAGGTTATTAACTTTACCAAACTAAATTCGGTAGTTTATTGTTTTGCAGCTCCTAACGAGGAAGAGCGCGTAGAGCCACTCGATCTCTTGGGTGACGTAATTTCGCTCTTTTGAAACGCATTCGCAGCGGAACGGGTGACCGTTCCAGGAAGTGAGTTCACTTGGCGAGGGCATGGTGACCCATTCTCCCACAGATTTGTAGCGGAAGGTGGATGGGACGATTATTTCTTTCCACGTGCCCAACCTGCCTTATCGATAAAGGACCGACTCCACGCCATACTCTCATGCGTCTATCACTTGTTCTCTCAATACTACTTCTGGCTTTTGGCATTCCTGCCAATGCTGAAGAAGACCCAAGCATTCTAACACTCGAACGCATCTTTAAAGAGAAGGAGTTCAAAGCAGAGTCTTTCTCCGTAAAGTGGCGTCAGAAAGGCACGGGTTACACCTTCATCAAGAGCGCCGAGGAAGGGGATGAAACGGTTGGTAAGGAGATCTGGCAGTTCCGACCGGGTGAGGAAGAAGCCTCCGTGATGGTCAAGTCTTCGGCGCTCATTCCCTTCGGCACCGAAGAACCTCTCGCCATTGACGGTTATGCGTTCTCTAAAGACGAGTCACTGCTCCTCATTTATACCAATTCCGAGAGAGTGTGGCGGAGGAACACGCGCGGCGATTACTGGATCTTAGATCGGGCGAGTGGCGAGCTACGCCAGATTGGAGGCGATGCTCCACCTTCGTCACTGATGTTTGCGAAGATTTCGTCAACAGGAGGTCATGTGGCCTATGTCAGCGATCGTAACATTTATCTTGAAGACCTTGGCAGTCACTCGATTCGAGCACTCACAACGACAGAATCGGAACACATCATCAACGGTACCTCAGATTGGGTGCATGAAGAGGAGCTGGGAATACGTGACGGCTTCCGCTGGAGTCCTGATGGCCAATCGATCGCCTACTGGCAGTTCGACGAAAGCGAGGTGCGTCGCTACACTTTGGTAGATCACGTTTCGGGCCTCTATCCGAAATTGAGAACGTTTGGTTATCCTAAAGTGGGCCAACGCAATGCCGCTTCCCGCATTGGTGTGGTTAGGATCGATGGAGGTGATACCGAATGGATGAAAGTGCCGGGTGATCCTCGGAACCACTACATTGCTCGCATGAACTGGGCGGCTGAAAAATCGGACGCGTTGGTCATTCAGCAACTCAACCGGGCGCAGAACGCTAATAAGGTGATATTAGCCAATCCTTACAACGGTTCCGTGAAAACGGTGCTGACCGAACAAGCGGACACGTGGGTCGACGTTCATGACGAAATGCACTGGGTCCGCGATGGCAAGGCCTTCACCTGGATCAGTGAGAAGAATGGGTGGCGTCAGCTCTATCTCGCTTCACGCGAGGGGGACGAAGTCACTTGCCTAACCAAAGGCGACTTCGACGTGATTCGCTTCCTCATGGTGGATGAAGCGGATCAATGGGCCTATTTCATTGCCTCGCCTGACAACCCAGCCGAACGCTACCTTTACCGGGTCCGCTTGGACGGATCGGATCTGACTCGATTGACCCCCTCCGAGGAGAAACGCGGCACGCACAACTATGACATCTCTCCGGATGGTAAGTTCGCCGTCTGGACGACATCCAATTTCGATGCACCACCCGTGACGCGATTGGTGAGTCTGCCAGATCACCAGGTGTCAGACACGATGGAAGCCAATACAGCGTTGCGTGAGAAAGTAGACGTTCTCAAACGCACACCAGCCGAGTTCTTCTATGTAGACATTGCTGAGGATCAGCCGTTGCATGCCCGTTGTACGAAACCACCTGGATTTGATCCGACCCACACCTACCCCTTGTTGATTCATGTCTATGGCGAGCCCGCTGGGCAAGTGGTCACGGATCGCTGGGGCGGGAACAATCTCCTTTGGCATCTGATGTTGGCGCAGCAAGGTTATGTCGTCATGAGCTTTGATAATCGTGGCACCGCTGCACCACGGGGCAGGGCTTTTCGCAAAGCCGCCTTTCACAAGATCGGTACCCTTGCTCCAAAGGAACAAGCAGCCGCCGTTCGTGCAGTCTTGAAAGAGCGCTCCTACCTTGATCCCAATCGTGTGGGCTCATGGGGTTGGAGTGGGGGAGGCTCGATGAGCCTGAATGCCATCTTCAAATACCCAAAGCTCTACAAGACCGCCATCGCCGTCGCTTCGGTTCCGAATCAGCGCTACTACGACACGATCTATCAAGAGCGATACATGGGCCTGCCCGGAGAGAACGTGGAAGGGTATCGCGAAGGCTCACCCATCAACTTTGCGGATCAGCTAGAAGGAAACTTGCTGATCGTCCATGGGGCAGTCGATGACAACTGCCACTATCAGACCTTCGAGAAGCTGGTCGATAAGCTCATTCGTCATAACAAGGTCTTCTCCATGATGACCTATCCCAGAGGTACCCACTCAATCAAAGAAGGGAAGAACACCTCCCTCCATCTTTACAGTCTCATGACACGTTTCTTGCATCGAAATTTGCTCGTTGATGTTCAATCATCTCCCTCTACAAAAGTCCCGTAATGGGCTGTGTTACGGGAGGCGGTGTCTCGGTTCGTTAGTGATCAAACACTCTGTAGTGTGGCTTCAACGCTACCAAGCGAATCGATAGTATTCTTGTGCTATTCTTTTCTGAGACAGCGCGAACGCCTGGATCTCACTTTCTGCTTGGAAAAGTTCGTGATCCTCTCATTCGTTAACCCAAGTTTCTTATGAGCGGAGGAAAATCGGATATTTTCAAAGTTTTTTGCAGTCAGAATTGCTGTAACTCGTTGATAATCAGCACAAATATTCCGAGATATGCATTTGTAGTGTCTAAGTAAAACTGGCCGCCATTGACTTCCTTCCTCGTTCCCATAGCTTCGCGGTTGTGTATTTCCGATTCAAGACTAGCAAAAGCACACCGTTGTTGCAACTTGTCGAATCTTACCGTAATCCTAGAAACGTAAATGGGCACAGGAATACAGTCCGAATGGCGGGTGGCATTCGGTGTCAGGTGATGGGCCGCGAGTTAATGGAACGTATCAGCCATTGAGTATCCGATCGGAGTTTGGAGGCACCCCTGTGATCCATTTGCCACCTAACCAACGCCGCAATAATCGCGTTAGTAACAGTGCCCAGCGTTCCTTGATCGTCCATTGCTCCGCAATGCGCATCATGGCATGTAACTGGC
>CALLLI010000339.1 GCA_938082635.1 uncultured Verrucomicrobiales bacterium | reverse complement strand
GCACTGAATTGATGTGGGCATAGCGCCAGTGTCCGCTGAGCACACTCAAGAGTACGGTGCCGATGACGTTGTGGGCACCACTGCCACGATTACCGGAGTAGTTTAGCGGGCAATGTTCCATGAGCTGTACCCAGCGCCCATCCGCTTTGAGAAACTGAAAGAAGAAGATAAGCTGGCCATCGCGAGTGGTCGGGGTGTCCTCGTCCCATTCGGCGTAGAATCGCCCGCCCGGAGTGTCTACCGGTCAGGGCTGGATGCTCGAAAGAGGGGTGTTGGCGAGCTCACCCTCAGGGTGAGCGCTCAATTGGTCTAAAAGCGCACTCATCACCCTCAAGGTAAACGAGTTGTGCCGGTTCATTCAATTCTCCATTCACGCTTCTAGGTTAAGCTGCGGGAGACGCCGGGGCAACCGCTGACGAGTGGCGCGCCTGTGGTTGAAGGTTCACGTGAACGCTTTGCTAGATTACAGGTTTCACGAGATACCTCTGGAAGCATGGTGGTGCGCAGGCTTGCAGCCCAAGATGTTGGTTATTTGGTCAAATTCTCTAGCGATCTACAAATCTGGGAAACGATCGAAGACACGAGATTCTTGCTCGAGGTGAACGACGCTGTTCTGGAGGATGCCAATGCTGCGCGTATCCAGAAGGCGAATGGTTACTACAGGGTCGTGCTAGTCCCCTGAGGTCTCTACAGGCGGCGCCATAGACGCTCGTCGGCCCTCATCATCTCGTCTGCCTCGTCAGGGCCCCAATGCCCAGCAGGATACTCTGCCATGGGCGGCGGGTTGTCTGACTGGTGCCAAGCATTCTCGATGGCGTCGATGAAGCGCCAGGCTTCCTCCACTTCGTCCCGTCGTGCAAAGAGGGTGGCGTCACCGGCCATAGCATCGAGCAAGAGACGCTCGTAGGCCTCAGGACTCGCTTTGCCGAAGGAGGTGCTGTAGCGGAAATCCATCTTCACGTGCTCGAGGCGGAGTGCCGAACCAGGAACTTTCGAACTGATGCGTAGGGAGTGGCCTTCGTCTGGCTGAATGCGTATGACTAACACATTCTGGTTGTCAGAACCACCTTTGCGATTGAACAGCACGCAAGGCGGCTTCTTGAAGTGAATCGAAATCTCGGTTGCCTTCTTTGGCAGTCGTTTGCCCATGCGTATGTAGAAGGGCACTCCGGACCAGCGCCAGGTGTCGATGTGTACGCGAAGAGCGACGTAGGTTTCGGTCTGACTGTTGGGATCGACCCGATCTTCTTCACGATAGCCTAGCACTTCATTGCCATCGATGCTTCCTGCGGTGTACTGAGCACGAATGACGTTCTCAGCGACGGCCTTGGCGTCTTTGAGAGGGCGCAGGGAGCGAATGACTTTCACTTTCTCATCACGCACGCCATCGGCAGAGAGATCGGTCGGTGGCTCCATGGCCACGAGGCTGAGAAGCTGGAGTAGGTGGTTCTGCACCATGTCGCGGAGGGCTCCGGCCTTGTCATAGTAGCCGCCGCGGCCGCCTTCCATCCCGAGGTGTTCTGAGCAGGTGATCTGTACGGAGTCGACATGCTGATGATTCCAGAGCGGTTCGAAGATGGTGTTGGCGAAACGTAGGACCATGAGGTTCTGCGCCGTCTCTTTGCCCAAATAGTGATCGATCCGGTAGGTGTCCTTCTCTGCGAAGGTTTGGGCTACCATCTTGTTGAGATGTATCGCTGAGGGGAGATCAGTACCGAAGGGCTTCTCGACTACGACCCGTGACCAGTGATCATCGCGTGGCTCATTGAGTCCAGACTCTTTCAAGCCCACAAGGATCTCATCGAAGAACTCGGGTGCCGAGGCGACATAGAAGAGACGATTGCTTAGCGCTTGATTCTCATCCGCGATCTCATCGAGTCGACGAGCGAGGGATTTGTAGTCCTCTAGGTCTTGGAATTCGCCACGATGATAGGAAATCGATTGGCAGAATGTCGGCCAGAGCTTGTCGTCGTGCCCCTGGCGAGACACCTTGCGGTTCAATTTCTCCAGATCATCACGAAACTCTTCATCAGACTTATCGCGTCGAGCAAAGCCGATTACCTTGACGGGTGAGGGGAGGTCACCGTCGACTGAGAGATTATAGATCGCCGGGATCAGCTTACGATGAGTGAGATCGCCTGTGGCCCCAAAGATGATAATGACGCAGGGCTCTGGGCTTTGTCGGCTCGAGAAGGTTTCCCGAAAGGGATTGACTAACAAATCTTCAGACATGGAGTTGGATAACGAGCACGAGACGTGCCCACTGGCTAAGGCAGTGGGTAGGTCGTGTTGAGAAGGGCAACCTTCTCACGGATAGTGGCGAGCTTCGCTTCATCTTCGCGGTTCTCAAGCGCTTCAGCAATCCAATCGCCAATCAGCTCCATTTGGGGCTCTTTCATGCCACGCGTGGTCACGGCTGGTGTGCCGATGCGAATGCCGCCGCCCTTCATCGGAGATAGGGTGTCGAATGGAATGGAGTTCTTATTCACCGTGATGCCTGCCTTATCGAGGGCGGCTTCAGCGATGCTGCCATTGAGATCTTTCGGGCGGAGATCGACCAGCATGAGATGATTGTCAGTGCCACCAGACACGATGCGGAATCCGTGGCTTGCGATCCTAGCAGCGAGCACTTTGGCATTGGCAACGATCTGTTTCTGATAGTCACTGAAGCCTGGCTGGAGCGCCTCATGGAAGCAAATGGCTTTCGCTGCGACGACGTGCATGAGCGGACCGCCTTGGACGCCGGGGAAGACGGAGGAGTCGATCTTCTTGGCATACTTCTCCTGACAAAGAATCAAACCGCCGCGTGGCCCACGCAGGCTCTTGTGCGTGGTGGTCGTGACAAAGTCGGCGTGAGCGATGGGAGACGGATGGACGCCACCGGCAACGAGGCCAGCGATGTGGGCCATGTCGACGAAGAGGTAGGCTCCGACGGCTTTGGCGATCTTGCCCATGCGTTCGAAATCGATCGTGCGAGGGTAGGCGGAGGCTCCTGCAGTGATCATCTTGGGCTGACATTCTTCCGCGAGCTTCTCCAGGGCATCATAGTCGATGTGCTCTTCCTCTTTCGTCACCCCGTAGTGGACGACATCGTAGAGCTTGCCGGAGAAATTGGCTTTATGGCCGTGGGTGAGGTGCCCGCCATGGGAGAGGTCCATGGTGAGAATCCGATCGCCTGGCTTGAGCACACTGAAATACACGGCGGTGTTCGCCTGGGCGCCACTGTGTGGCTGTACGTTAGCGTGCTCGGCATCGAAGATCTCCTTTGCTCGAGCGATGGCGAGTGTCTCGGCATCGTCGACGTGTTCACAGCCACCATACCAACGGCGACCTGGGTAACCTTCCGCATACTTATTGGTCAGAACAGAGCCTTGAGCGGCGCGGACTGCGGCACTAGCAAAGTTTTCAGAAGCAATCAGCTCGATGTTGTTCGTTTGGCGACGGCGCTCGTCGCGAACAACTTTGGCAATTTCAGGATCAACTCGTGCGAGGATGGCATCGGTGGTTTCAGCTGCGGTATTCAATTTGCTCACACGACGTTCGTGGCGGTCCCCAGCGAAGGAGGCGCTTAGGTAGGAGTCGAGGATCTTCTTAGCTGTGGCTTCGTCTGTTTTGGCACCGCTGAAGCACAGGACATTGCAGTCATTGTGTTCGCGAGTGAGGGCAGCATCTTCAGGTTCGAAGACGACAGAGGCCTGAATGCCAGGATGTCGGTTTGCGGCGATACTCATGCCCACAGCGCTGGTGCATACGAGGATGCCAGTATCTGCATCGCCGGACTGGATACGCTCGGCGACTTGCTGAGCGTAGTCAGGATAGTCTACGGAGTCTTGGCTGTCCGTGCCGAGGTCTGTGATGTCGTGGCCTAGCTCTTTGCCATGAGCGACGAGGGCCTGTTTGAGTTCAAAGCCGCCGTGGTCAGCGGCAAGAACAAGTTTTTGAGTGGTGGAAGTGTTAGGTATGTTAGTGTCCGTCATGTGTTGATGAGAGAAATTTTTGGTCGTCTGATCAATGTAGGCGAGTAGCGTGGGAAGGGCGTGATCGAGCACCCGACACGTTGTTTGGTAGGCGCTCATGCCCATACCGATGGGATCAGGAATATCGATTCCGATCATGCCGTTGATCTCGCAGAAATCACAGACGAGGTAGCTCTTGCTGTCAGCCTCAGGGAAGTAGGCTTCCAGTTCATACTGGTGCCCAGCCGTCATGGAGAAGATATGAGTCGCTTCGCGGACCAACTCTATGCTAATCGGCTGACTGCAGAAATCCGAGCAATCGATCCCTTTGTCTTGAAGGACTTTCGCGGTGTGATCGCTCGCGGCCTGGCCAGGCATGGCGCTGACGCCTGCAGAGGCGACGGTGAAGTCCTCGCGGTCCTTGACGAGGTCCTTGAAGATTGCCTCAGCCATTGGGCTTCGACACACGTTTCCGGTGCAGATGAAGAGGACGTTCTTCTCGGTGGCCATGAGGACTTTCTACGCTCAGCGCAGGGCCTATTGATGGGCTGCAGGCTGAGCAAAGTCAAACCGGATCATGCTGACGAAGCAGGCGATGAGACGATGCTGACTGCAGGTCGAGTCCGATCAGTTATAATTTCTGGAGAGGTATATGGAATTCTTGTGTGATAATTCCATTAAGCCGTATTAATTTGATTCGGCAATGTTGAACATTGCTGAGAGATGAAAGTCGCAATCACTCTTCTTGCCGTGAGCATGCTGGTGGGGCTTGTCCCTCTGCAGGCCGCTAATTCGATCCTCGTGGACCCGACTGCCGACGGGTTGTTGGGATTTGCGGAAACTTTGGTGCATTCCGGTGGGCGGTCAGATTGTCGATTCAAATACGTCAGCCTAAGGGAGCGATCATGGGGGCGTCGCTAAGCTCGTGAACGGTAATGGTGACATGTGATTTGTAGCGGGGCGCTACTGGGATCAGGGGAGTATATTCTGGTGCGCTAATATGGGGCTGAGTGCCGTCTTCAACATCGGGGGAACGAGTATCATGATACCTGTCGTCGATACGGCCGTTCATCCGAGTTACGATGGGAGCATCTTTCATGGTTACGACGTCGGCGTGCTTACCCTAGATGGCCCTGCTCCAGCAGAGGTAACGCGTTATGATCTGAGTCGTTCCTTAGACGATCTTGGGGGCACTGGTGTGGCCGTCGGCTATGGTGCTAGTGGTCACGGCACCACGGGAGCCACCGTCTCGAAAGGCCAGAAACGAGCAGGTCTGATAGAGTTCGAGATCAATGCGCTGCCATCAGCGATCATTCAGAATCCTGCAACGCTGCTTACTGCGGATTTTGATAGTAATGATGCTTTGTCATTTTTATCGGTGACATTGCCGGTATCAGTGTCACGCTCTGTCCCAGAGCTGTCGGTAAGTATTCTCGCATTGATAGGGATGGATATGTGTGGTTTCCGCCGTTGTCGAGGCTAGCGGAATCTCTGCTCGAGTTCGGTGATGGCATCGCGCACGAATCCTTGGATCATAGGCCCGCCATAAAATGGTCCATTGGTGCCTTGGCCGCCGAAAGTGCTGGTACTTACGAATACGAGCTGGCCATTCACGACAATGAATACAGGGTTTCCAGAGTCTCCGGATACAAGTCGTCCACTCCACGAAAGGTCGAGATCTAGATTTACCGAGTTCCCTGAGCGGATCATGTCAGTTCCGGTGGAATGATAGACACTCAAGATATTGAAACGCAGTATCTCTCTCTTCGCATTGGTCGCGAGCATGTCTTGATGCAGAAGTGACTCGGAGTAGTTGTTAGCCGGGAGGACTGGATAGAAAGTGACGGTGTTAGGGATGGGCTGATTTAAGCGCCCTACTGACACGTCGGGATAGGGATTTCCGCCGTTCTTAGAGGGGGCACGTTTTACGGCTGCGAGCGTTCTCACGACGGGCCTTCCATTGCGATCATGGAAGGTGATCTTAGAGCCACTTGGCCTGTCGTAGTGCCCTGCCATGATGACATGGCGGTCTGAAATGAGGGTTGCAGTGCGCGGTGTGTCCCAGGCGACACCAGAGAAATCAAAGTTTTTCAGCCAGTTGTTGGCCCGTTGAGAACCGCCGCCTCCGTACCTTGCGAAGATCTTCTTGTCACCAGCTCTCGGTTTCTTCGTCGTGACCTTCGCGATGGCTTGCCGCATCTGGGCGGGCGAAGCGGATCCTGGCAACCCCTTGCCTGCAGGAGTTGTGCCTAGCAAGTAGGTTGGGCGAATGCTGCCTGAGCCTGCCTTGACAGCAAGAGTCTTTGGTTTGGCGGCCGCCGTTTCGAGAGGAGCGGGCGCAGCGGTTTGCTGGGGAGAGGCAGTGCTCCTCGTTGGACTCAACGTGGTTACGCAACCGGTGAGCAAGATAGAAAGGGGCAAGGCTGCGGCGAAGGGGCGGAACGTCATGCTGAGAGGATAGCGACTAGAAATCGAGACGCAATCCTAAGTGGATGAGCCGCGGAGCCCCGATGCCTACGAGCCCATTGCCAGTGCGGCTGACCTCCACTTCTTCATCCAGGAGGTTCTCGATCGCTAGAAAGGTCGTCACTTCATCGGTCCATTGCCATCCCACCTGTGCATTTATACTGACATAACTATCGAGGGGACGGTTGTTGCGATCGTCATCGAAGACCTTGTCTGTCCAGCGAGCTTCGACTCGCGTGTAAAACCGATCTCCTTGGTCGTAGCCGATAGCGGCGTAGGCTTGGTGCGTGGGCATTTGTGCTAGGGTCTTGCCTTCTAAGCCTGGCTGATCTGGACTGCTACGAATCTGGGAATCGGTGAGAAGGTAGCCTGCTTCGAGATGCCAACCCTCGTCGTTCTGCCAGTGGATGTCTGCTTCGAGTCCTTTGATGGTCACCTCCGCTAGGTTGCGTCGCTGGCGTCCACTGCCTCCTTCAGGAATGAATCCCCATGGGGGAACGTTGCCACCTCCATCGGTTAGGGTGACATTGGCGATCCCGTCATCGAGGCGCTGCCAGAAGCCTTCAAGACGCATGGTGAAGGCTTCACGAGGCTGCCAGGTCCATCCCAACGAGGTGCCCCAGAGACGTTCACTATCTAGCGAGGCATTGGCTAGTGTGATGTCATTGCCAACTCGAAAGGGGCGATAGAGCTCGTTCAAAGTGGGACGACGAGTACCCGTGAAGGCGGATACATGAAAAGAGTGGGTGTCACGGGGTTCCCACTCTAGGCCGATTCTAGCATTAATCTGCCAATTCGCAGAAGGGGTGGGTTCGGTCTTCGTGAGTAGCTCTTCGTTGGTGATGTCCCAGGTCTTCTCTTCACCGTCTCGGTCCCAGCTTCGATCGATTCTCACGCGGCTATCGAGGATCAGCTGTGAGTTTGCCTGCCAACGGTGTGCTAGACTGGCGCCCGCTACCAAGCGTTCGCCACCTGCTTGGCGAAGCCTGGTGAAGCCTGAGCCGAGGTTGCGAAATCGCTCGTTCGTCTCGCCTTTGAGCATGCGGCCATCGACCCCGAGCAGAAATTCATGATCATCTCCTAGCCAATGACGAGATCGCCAATTGAGTCCTAGGCTCGAAGAGGGGACATCGAACTGATCGAGGACAGGTCGTTCGGAATCTCTTTCAGCAGTCACCCGTGTAAAGGTGCTAGAGAAATCGCGTGTTTGCCAGAAGGCATTGAAACGTCCCTCCCAGTTGTCTGCACCGCGCTCTTTGCCTAACGAAAGGCGAGCTTGCCAAGCTTTCTGGGCATTGCGTGCTTGTGGCGTGCCATTGCCTCGATCTTCCTCATGGTAGCGCACTTCGCCAGAAAGCTCCCAATCGCCACCGAGAGCTTGAGCGAGTCCAAGGCTAGCGGTATCGCTAGCAACGGTTGCGTGTTCATCGATGGGGCCGCGTTGGCTTGCCTTGATCACGTGGTAGCCGTTGCTTTGCAAGCTGGACCAACTACCAAAGATGCGCGTGCGGCCATCATTAGGGCTTAGCATGAAGGCGTTGCTTAGGCGGTGATCGAGGGCGGTGCCTCCACTGCCTTCGAATCGCCAGTAGGGGTCTTCGAGATCGCCTTGCAACCAGAGCGATCCACCGAGACTGGCATTGCCCCATGGGTCGACTCCACTTGGTTGAACGATTTGTGTTGATGAAAGCGCGAGGGTGTTGATGGCTGTCCAGGGAATCCATCCCCCGAAAGCATCATTGAGCAGGACGCCGTCGAGATAAACATTGGCTCGGCTGGCACCATTGGGGCCGGCCACGCGGAGGGCTGCCCCTTGGGTGGTGGGATGGGCGGTGAGCGCTGACTGGCGGCGAAAGAGCCGTAGGCCGCCTTTGCCTGCGAGCTGATCGCTGAGTGTGCTGCCCGGAAGCTGCTCCAAGTCCGCTCGGCTGAACGTGTCCGTGTGAAAGCCGAGGCTGGGGACGCCATCGCCTGGAGGGATGCCTTCGACGATGTAGGGTTCAAGGGTGTCTTGGGCGATGCTCTGACTTAGTGTCAGAGTCCAGATGATGAAGGTGTGTAGGCGCATCACTTAGCTGCGGGTGGGGGGACTTGCATGGCGGTGCGCAGATATGCTGTCAAGGCTAAGACGTCGTTGTCGCTCATTACGGGGGGTGATGGTATTCTTTTTCTTCTTTGACCACTTCGAAACCTTCCCGCTGTCATCAGGAGCGATGATAAGGTGAATGTGAGGGCGAAAGTCGGCTTTGGCGTTCTGAGTTAGGATCGGCTTGCTCTTCTCGTCGAGCGCCGCTTTCAATCCAGCTGCCTGGCTTTGAGGTATGACCAGAATTCCGAGCAACGCTGCGGGGAGTATTTGGAATCGCATTGGGGTGGTTATCATGTGGAAACGTTGACTTTCAAGACTCATTGGCCAAAGCTGAGACTATATGAAGCATCCAGGGGGGGGGCAATGACACGGCATCGGCGTCGCGGCGGCGAGGGCCAGGTATCGTGAATCGCCTGAGTAAACACGCGTCTGTAACGGATGACGTGTTAGAACCTGCCACGGATGAGCCCTGGGATCGATTGGAACGCATGCTCGAGACGAAATTTACCGCTTAGCACAAACGCTTGCTCAAGACATTCGGGACGGGCGTCTTTGGAGGTCGCCTGCTGTTGCTGAACCCTTCGGCAGAAGTGGATTGGCGTTCCGATTACAGTGCGCGTTGGGCGCATGGAGTGGCTAGCCTTCTCGGTGGAGCTTTTCCCAAATACAACTTTCGCTTGGAAGATAACGGTCTCCTGCCGTTTGCGATGACCTCCGACAGCGTCTACGTCTGCTTTGATCGAAGTGAGGGGGGCGTGTCATCATGGGGCCTGCGTATCTGTTCCCTCCATGATCGATGGACGCAGGGCGCGAATCTTTCGTCCGCCGAGCTTCTTAGCCATCTCGCGACGGGAGAGGGGCGGTTCAAATCTGCTCTCCGCCTCAAGTTGAGGCGCTCAGGTGAGACTGTCTTCAAGCCGTCTACGTATCTAATGTTTCGTTAGTTGAGCTTGATGGAAACAGGCTTCCGCAGGAAGAGGCACTGGCCGTTCACGTCTTCGCACACGTAGTAGTAGGCGCTGCCGGTGATCGTGCTAGGGAGTTCGCCGCGGACTTCGAATTCAACATAGCGTTTCTCGTTCGAATCGAGGCTCCCGGGTAACTCGGACGTCTCCAAATGAGCGACCGTGTATGCGCTAGTTTCTTCCGGGTGGTAAGCCAAGGGGCCTGCGTCGTTGGTCCAGTGAACCCTGCGTTCAGCACTTGGCGTGAATGTGAGGTGAATCCGATACGCAGGCTTGTCTGACTTGGTAGATGGGACCACCACGCTTTCGACGCTGATTAGTTGGTCGGTGTCTTCCGGCACTTTGTGATCCGGATCCGGATGTTCTGCCAGAGCTTTGGTTTCGGCAGCATTCTCGGGAAGGGCGAATTCTGCACCCGAAGGTTCTACCACGAGTGGAAACGGTTCTTCGTTTCTTGCGGTGATGTCTAAGCGTGCCTGGTGGACCCAGTCGTAGAAGGAGTAGGGCTTGTTCAGCCGAGGACCATACTGCTGGATTCGGCGTCGCCAGATGTACTGAGCGGGATCGATGCGTAGCGCTTCTTTCCACGATGAGACGGCGTTCTCAAAGTCGCCGTCTTGCTGATGTGCCGAGTCATAGCGCATGCGATAGGCCACGCCGAGTCGGAAATGGGGCTTGCCGTCCTTGGGATCCTCTCCTAATTGACCTTTCAGTTTCTCAATCGCAGAACTGATCTGAGAATCCTCGAGCCAGATGAGCATGCCTTCGGCGCTGTCTTTGCTAGGAAAGATGGTCTGCTCTTTCTCGCCAACAGGTTTTGGATAATTCGTGGCTAGAAAGGTGGAGAGGTCATCACCTTTGGGATTGTTGTCACGGACCACGCCGTGCTCATCGATGAGCAATGTGAATGGAATGCCCTTGCATCCGAGCAGGTTGAGCGAGTCTAACAAGACTGGCCATTTCATCTCCTGCCACTGCATAAAGAGTCTGGTGCGGGCAGGGTGCTGCTCTTGCGTGAGACCGAGCACGGCAAGCTTGCCTTCTTTCACGAGAGTCTCTGTCTTGACGTGCCACCCGGGCACGTGCTTGCGGCAGCCTGCTCACCAGGAGGCGAACGCATGCAGCATCAGCTTCTTTCCTCGGAAGTCCGCCACCTGAGGCGAATCCTTGCCTTCGATTGTAGGCAACGTCAGTGCGGGAAAGACGTCGCCGACGTTCCAACTTTGGGCGTGGCTGCTCATGAGAGTCATGGCGATGAGGGCAAGGAGGCGTTTCATGGAATAAATGATGCTGGTTAGCAAGTCGTAGACTTTGTTACCAGCCTTTGTTCATCATGAAGTGCAACCAGACGGCCCTCTTATTCCTCCTTTCCCTTGCTTGGCATCAGGTGGGAGCTGAGGAGCGTGAATTCAATCCAAGGGTCGTCATTCCTCAAGCCTTCCCGGCGATTGTCGAGCCGGACGTGGTGAACTTGAAGAAAGCAGATGGTTCTCTGGTCACCGATGAGGAACTCGTCCTCGGTGTTGTCATTGGGAAGGAAGCCCGCGCTTATCCGATTAATACACTCACGGGACCACTTCGTGAGATCATTAATGATCAGTTAGGTGGCCAGGCCATCGCGGCGACGTGGTGACACCTGTGCCACAACGGCATCGTGTATGCCCGTGAGGTCAAAGGCAAGAAGCTCAGTTTCGCCGTCTCAGGAATGCTGTGGAATCGCAGCTTGGTCATGATCGACAAAGAAACTGAATCTCTTTGGAGTCATTTGTTAGGTGAATCTATGCGTGGTGAGCTCAAAGGCACCATGCTGGAGACCTTGCCTGGAACGATCATGACGTGGAAAGCGTGGAAGAAGGTGTATCCGAAGACCACGGCACTGGCCTTAGACCGTACAGCCAGAGAGTTTGTGAAAGAGTTCCAGGAGAAACCTGGGCGCTTTGTCTTGGGTCTGCGCTCTATCAAGTCGGCTACGGCGTATCCTTTCGAAGTCTTGCAAGAGGAGCGCGTCGTTAATGACGCGTTTGAAGATGAACCTGTCGTCGTTCTGTTTGATCGCGAGAGCACAGGAGGGCGCGCTTTCTCGCGCCGGCTTGAGGGCAAGACCCTGACGTTTGTCTGGACAAAGGGAGCCGTGGTTGATGAGGAAACCGGATCGGTGTGGACGCTGCATGGCTCGTGCGAGAAAGGCGTCTACAATGGCAAGCGCTTGACGGAGATCCCCGCGATTCCTTCGTTTACGAAGGCTTGGTCGCAGTTTTACCCTAAGTCGACGGTGTATTCGGGAGCACGTTAGACTCGAGAAGTAGGTCTCGAATACGGGTGGCTTCTTTCTCGCTGAGATGCGCCGAAAGTTCGTCGTTTTTCGGGTTCTGGAGTAAGCGGTCTAGCTTGATTAATATGATGGATTTGATTTCGTCGGGCAAGCTCTTGAAACTCTGTGAGTGAATCATGTAGCTTAGTCGATGTTTAAACAAGTGTGAGAGCAGATTGAAGTCGCGTAAGGAGCGTCCGTTGGAGTTCCGTTTCGCTTGTTTAAGAAAGGCTGTTTGAAAGGCTTCGCTGCCTTCGACTCCCCAGCTTTCTAGCTCAAACTCATCCTGGAACAGAAAGACGCGTAGGAGCTGATCAGCCTGACTATTGAGCACCCGTTGCGTCGTTTCGCTCATGGATCGGTTCGGCTCGTTCCAGTAGTGGGCGAGTTCTTGCTGCCGATGTAGCATCTTTCGGGTGGTGTAAGCGGCTTGTGTCAGGGCGTTGTGCGCTGCAATTTGATGCTCCATCACCATGAGAGCAACGATGTCGCTGGTGTCTTGCAAGTAGGCTCTAGTATCGATGACGCCCTTGAGGTCGGCAAGTTCGCTGCCCATGTCTTGGATGACTCGTGCCTCATTTTTATCGAGCTTCTCGTCGAAGATGAGATTGCCCATGTGGCGTTCGCCCCCATTGGTGCCGGTCACATACCAACCTCCCCAGCGTTCTTTGATAGGGCTATTGGGTTCAGTTAGGAAAGTGCCCGTGGCGAGCAAGGGGAAACCTCGAATGTCGGCTCTCACAGAGCGCACGAGCATTCCGGGTACGTTCTCTGTGCGCGAGCTGCCATGACAAGAAAGGCAATCGCGTGACCTTACTACCCGCGGTGGGTGTGTGCTTTTGGGGTGGGGGACCGTGAGCTTATAAAAGATGGGGCCTAACTTTGGATCGATGGTGATGATCTCGATGTCACCGCCTTGCACCCAGCCGACGTAGGCTTCGTCTGAGAAATAGAGGGCCCGGGGGCGACGGGGGCTGATGTTCGTGATCTGTAGACTGGTCTTGGAATAGACGAGGACTTGGGACTCAAGCGGAACGTTGAGTTCTTCGAGTGCGCTTCTTAGAAAAGTACGTTCGCTAGACTGATCGAAATGGAGGGACTTCTCTTCTAGGCGTTTCTGCCAGGTCGCGACCTGATCGTTCGCTTCTGTGGCAGAGTAGCGGATAGGGGCTAGTTCATAGTCATCCGTCTGTCCGTGAACAATCGACGCGATGATGACTAGTAGACTGACAATCTTCATTCTGGGGACATGGCAAGAGCCTCACGCAAGGCGGTTCTTGGTAGGAGTAGATCTTTTAGAGAATAACCATCCAGTACGGTTAAAAAGGCGTGACGCGCTTTCAAGAGTGCCCCTTTCAACACGCAGCATCCAGAGAGGCAGCAGGTTCCTTCTCGAGGTGGCAGACACTCGACTAAGGCGAGATTCTCAGTGGACCTCAGGACGTCAGCCACGGTGAACGTTTCTGGAGGCTTGGCGAGCTGGATGCCTCCACCGCGACCGCGAAAGGTGTCTAGAAATCCAGCTTTCGCGAGATGATGGACCACTTTTACGAGATGATGGTGCGAGATGTCGTGCGTTTTGGCGATTTCAGGCACAGAGCATCGTTCCTCCTGCAAACCCGCGTAAATCAGCACGCGAAGGGCATAATCGCTGAATTGGCTGATCTCCATAAGATGTATTTTAGATGCAATATAAAGGAAATCAACCAAGGTTCTCATTTCTAGGTGCTCGCGGTCTTGACGCGAGGGTTCTCTGCTTGAGAATGGAGGCATGACCAAGACATCCCTGCGAGGCACACTCGCTGTGGCACTTCTCCTCGGGCTAGCCACGTTGCAGCCGAGCCATGCTATCTTCGGCTTATTCTCGAATAAAGATCGTGATCGGGTTCCGACGCGGAAGGAAGTGGAGGAGCATGATCGCAAAGCATCTAATTTGTTCGCCAAGGCAGAGGCCAACCAGAAGGCGAGCAAGGGGAATAAGGCCCTCGATCAGTATACCACGATTAGTAAAAATTACTACTTCTCTCAATATGCGCCTGAAGCGAACTTCCGTGCAGCCGAGCTCTTGCAGTCGCAGGGCGAGCTGAGGGAAGCTTTCGATTACTACCAGATCGTGGTGGATCGCTATCGGGGTAGTTCTCGTTTTCAGCGGGCGGTCGAGCAGCAGTACAACATGGCGGTGAGAGCGTTGACTGATAAGATTGAATCTTTTTTGGGAGTGATTCCCAAGAAGATGTCCAGAGATCATGTGCTCGAGATGTTTAGTAAGATCATCACGAACGCGCCTGCGTCAATTTATGCGGCCAACAGTCAGTATTATACTGCTAGGATTCATGAGGGCCTCAAGGCATACGATCAGGCTATCGACGCCTTTCAAGCGGTGGTCGATGAATACCCGCGCAGTCCAAAGGCGCCAGAAGCTCAGCTAAAGATTGCAGAGATTTACGAACTCACGAATCGACGTCCTGACAGTCCTGCGAATCTCAATCAGTCTCGTGAAGCTTACGAAGATTTCCTAACAAACTTCCCGAAACACAAGGAGAGTGGCGATGCCTATGCGCAGCTCAACGCGATCGATGAGAAGACAGCCAAGAATAGTTTGGACATCGCCCAGTTCTACGAGAGGAAGCAGAACACGGAAGCTGCGGCCATTTACTACAAGGACGTCCTTCGGTCTAACAATGCGGCTTTGAAGCTAGAAGCGCGGCAGGGCATTGATCGGATCGGCAAGATCGATCCCAAGGCTCTTGAGCTGGCACAGATCGACGAGGCAGCGACGAAGCCGAATCCTAGCGAGCGCTTGAAGGCCCAGAAGAACTATCTCGGACCACCGGCACCTGATTTGGGGAAGAAGCAGCCGACCCGGAAAGTGAAGCAGGTGGTAGCTCCAAAGAAAGACACGCCGTTGGTGCTTTCTGATGTGCGGCCAGTGCCTCTGCCTGTAGTGCCAGAGCCGGATCTTCCTGGGACGTCTCCTGTATTTGACATCGATCCTTTGGTGCCGTCTCCACCTCCGGCATCGGACTCCGATATTCTTGGGGGGGGAAGTGCATCGATTCTTGGTCCCGATACCGACATTGATTCATTGCTGCCACCAGTTCCCAAGGAGGGAGAGGGCGACGATGGCGAGTAATCCCAATCCTATGGGTATTCTGCATGGTCTCACCCTTGCGCTAGTAACCTTGCTAGGGCTCACGAGTTGCGGATACAAGTTGGGCTATGTGAAGCCTGCGAAGTTCGCTTCGGTGACGACGATCTATGTGCCGACGTTTAAGAATGAGACCTTAGAGCCGCGCAGTGCCGTGCTCGTGACGAATGCGGTCATTCAACAGTTCCAGCGTGATGGCACCTACAGTATCGGAAGTGCCAATCGCTCGGATGCGATCTTGGAAGCTTCGATCGTTGAGCTGAATCGCCAACAAACGCGTTCGGCTCGTTTCGATACTCTTCGGACGAGTGAGTTGGAGTATGCGTTAGTAGTTGCTTTCAAGCTGCGCAGCCGTCGGACAGGTGAGATCCTCGATGAGGGGCAGGTGGAAGGCGAAGTTAGCCAATTTCTCGACCCGAACTTTCAGCTGTCCGAGCGTCAAGCGCTGCCTCACGTCGCTGAGAGGCTTGCCGAGAACCTTGTTAGTCGTTTGGGCGAGGGTTGGTAGCAGAAAGAAGATGAATGCTTCTTGGGGCCGGCTCGTTCTCGTGCCAACACCGATTGGGAATCTGGGTGACCTGACACGTCGTGCAGAGGAAACGCTTCGTGATGCCGATATCGTCGCTTGTGAGGACACGCGTCATTCCTCTCGATTGCTGCAGCACTATCAGATCGACACTCGGAAGATCAGTTTGCATGAGCACAATGAAGCCATGCGAAGCGCGGCACTGATTGAGGAGATAAAGCAGGGTAAAGTGGTGGCCTTAATCTCAGATGCCGGTTCGCCGACGATCTCGGATCCTGGGCAGCGCTTTGTGCAGCGCTGCTTTGCTGAGGGGATTCCCTATGATGTGCTGCCAGGACCGAGCGCTGTCATCACGGCCTTGGCTGGCTCGGGATTACCGACCAGTACGTTCTACTATGGGGGCTTCTTGCCAAACAAGTCTGGCCAGCGGGAGCGCGTTCTCACCGAAGCGTTGGCTCGTGAAGAAACGTGTATCTACTTTGAGTCGCCCCATCGATTGGTGCGTTCGTTAGAGGTGTTGGCTAAGGTTGAGGCCACCCGGTGGGCGTGCGTTGCTCGCGAATTGACCAAGCGTCATCAAGAGTTTCGCCGCGCGCGTGTCCGAGCTCTCGCCGATCATTATGTAGCTCATCCGCCAAAGGGCGAGATCACGCTCGTCATTGCGCCTAGCAAATTGCCGAAATGGTTTGTGGACCCGTTTGAGACGCAAGAGCCTGAGGAAGGATGAAATCGCTCTCCCCTTGCTACGTGGTCGGTCCCACGGGAGGTGGGAAGTCTGGGATTGCGCTTGAGTTGGCAAGACGCTGGGACGGCGAGATCGTCAATGCAGACGCGTTTCAGATCTATCGCGGTCTCTCCGTCATCACGGCTGGGCCGTCGCAGGAGGCGCGTTCGCAAGTGCCTCATCATCTTTACGAGACTGTGGGGCTCGACGAAGACTACAACGCGGCGCGCTATGCACGGGAAGCGGCTGTGGCGATTGAAGCGATCCAATCTCGAGGCAAGCGCCCTGTGATTGTTGGGGGCAATGGCCTTTACATCAAGGCGTTGACGCACGGCCTGGCTGATTCCCCGTCGGGAGATCCTGAGCTTCGCGAGCAGCTTGAAGCTATGCCGCCGGAGGAATCCGTCGCTTGGTTAGAGCGTGTCGATCCGGAGGGTGCTCAGGCCATGAACTTACAGAACCCTCGTTACGTCATTCGTGCTCTTGAGATGACGCTCTTGTCGGGCATTCCTGCATCGGTATTGAAGGCAGGCTGGCAACGAGATGATCCGACGGATGTCGTTGGCGTTGTCGTCACGTGGGAACGAGAAGCTCTCTATCAACGCATCAATGCCCGCGTGCATGAAATGATTTCTCAAGGGGTGCTCGACGAGGTTGCTGCCTTGCCGGAATTCCTATCGGCTACGGCGGCCAAGGCAATCGGAATAGGTGATCTCCAGGCTCATCTACGCGGCGAGGTGACTTTGGAAGAGTCGATTGGAGCGATTCAGCAAGCGTCACGCCGCTATGCGAAACGTCAGGAAACGTGGTTCCGCAAAGAGAAAGTGTTTCAACGCGCATCGTTTGATCAAGCGCTGACGTTGTTTGACGAGATGCTTGCTCGTTAGGGGCAGTTCCGCGTCTATCGTGAGCGTGGATGTTCACGTAAAGATGGCGGATGAGCCTTCAATCCTCAAAGCCCAGAGCAAATAGAGAAGATCATCGTCGGCTACGAGCGCGGCAGTTTATCACAGATAGCATTTGCTCGGCATCGTGGTACCCTATAGCCATGTTCATTAACTGGCTGCGTTAGGTAAGTTGGATCACATCACCCAATTCTGCCGCGTCATCACCGGAAGATCTCGCGATGTCTCATTCAGGATACATCTGATCGTGTCTCCGAAATCGCGCGAATCAAAGAGGATATCTGGGATTATTCGAGCGGTGAACCACTGGCCCACGAAGTAGCGAGTGTCGGTATTGGTC
>CALLLI010000338.1 GCA_938082635.1 uncultured Verrucomicrobiales bacterium | reverse complement strand
AACACCGCAGCGACGCCCCCTTGAATTGGGGATTTCTAATTGTCGTTACCGGGGACTTCTAGTTGTCGTTCTACATACTTTAGCAATCACTTAGATAGGATGAACTACAGCCTTCACGTGGCCATGGGTCTTCCAATTGGTTCAGGAGTGACTGAGGCCGGCTGCAAAACAGTCGTGAAGCAACGCAGGTGTGGAAGCGGTATGAAATGGCAGATTCCAGGTGCCAAACAGATCTTGTCACTTCGCACGATGGTGCTGACACCAGGAAGATGGGAGCGATTGTGGGAGAAGGTGTCCCAATTTGGCTTTGCTAGAATATCTGGCCCAATTTCGAATTAAAAAGTCCTGTCAATGACCCAATTAATGCAATATGAACATCTACATCAAAACGAGGTCTCACCCACCAGGCCAGTGACGAGAAGGCTGAGCAAATCCTACGCCTGATCGGAGATCGCATGATGAACGGACTCTCGCTGGTACGAGCCGGGCGAAGCAGTCCACGAAAGCCGCGCCCCAAACGAATCTACGCAGATCCTTACAAACCAACATCATGACGAGCCCGATCCTTGCTTAAGTCAACGACATTGAAGTATCTTTCATATAATTACCACAAAGTACAGCTTATAATCATATATGTTCTATTGAACACCGTTACTACTACATCATTCACCGGTCACACCCGTAGAAATTGCTCAGCACTCGATAGCTTTCTTCCATCTCTTTTCACGCCATGTTGAACCCTTGCATTCAACGAAAGTTCCTGTATTTGCTGGCCGCATTTATAGTGACTATGGCGTGAAATACCCTCACAAACATTTATTCTAACGACGGCTGCCTTCGCCGCCCTCTCAAGCAAGCTTATAGAGCCCGCGTTTATCGCTCGCCACCGGACTAAGGCTTTGGCTTTCGTCCGTGATCGTAAACTTCCTTTTCACCGTCTTTGCTTGATCCATATTTTGAATCTACGTTCCGCGCTTCATCTCGATCTTTCGCGCTTCTTTGGTCAAGCGGGTGACATGGAGGCGCCTCATCCAACTGCCTTCTCCAAGGCACGCGCCTTCCTCAAGGCTTTTGCGTTTGTTTCCCTCAATGATGCCCTCGTGAACATCGCAAGAGACCACGAACTCCCCGAGCACTGTTGGCGCGGGTTGCGTCTACGCGCCATGGAGGGTTCGACCCTGCGCCTTCCCAACACCTTCCCCCGCCAATCAGGAGCCAGCTCAGACAACCGAGAAACTGCTAGCATCGCCATAATCACGTTGCCCAGTCGGGCGTGATACGAGCCTAGCTGAAACCAGAACCCCGGCTCGTTCTGTAAGAATACTTCTCCCGCTGTGAGAAATGCTAGAGTTTGGGGTATCTGCCCGCTTCAAGAGTTTAGAAGTCTCCTTTACGGAAAAGAGTCTTCGGGTTTGGGGCATGCCCTAGGGCGCTCCAAATGCTGGGTAATTCGATTGCAGTTATTTGTTCAATCCATTACAATGATTTCTATCTTGTCGATGCCGCTCCGGCTGGATTTCTTGTAGGGGCGAGGCATGGGTTGGGCGTTGCCTGCGAGATCGATGCTGCGGCAACGTAGATCGTATTTTCCAGCCTTCAGGCCTTGTGCTAAGGCTACCCACTGACAGCGTGTGTAGCGCATGGGCCATTCGTTTGGCTGACGAGTTGCGGGATCGAACTGTGTCGAGTGCATGGTTCCCAGGTCTGTGCTGCCCTGCCAGTTCTCGGGAAGGGGCAGAATCTCCGCGTCTTGCCAGGGCGCCTTGGTGAAATAGGGATCCTCCTTAGGCCATGGCTGATCTTGGGGGTGTGCCCACCACTGTACCTTTGCAAGTCCACCGATGCCGACTTGCGCTTGTCCCGTGATGGCAAAGGGCGTGTTGCCTGGGACCTTGTCCGGAATGTTTTCGAAGAGCGCGCGGGTCTTCATCCAACTGTCATTGACGTCATTGTTCTGTAGAGCGTAAGTGTCTTCGGCTTGGTAATTGTTGGTGATGACAACACGCTTGAGCCATTTCACCGACTTGAAGCCATAGGCCTCTGGCACGACCATACGCACAGAACCGCCGCGCTCGCCGGTAAGCCATTCACCGTTGATCTTGTAACATAGAATGACGGGTAAGAATCCGGGCGGGTCTTCGAGAACGCGAATGGCCGGAAGCCAGCATTGGAAAAGCTGCTTGGGATCGTCGTTATGATAGCCATCGTAGTAGACGCTGCGATAGCTCTCCCGTGCTTTCGCTAACCACAGCACATCGCGTAGCGGCACGCCTTCCCACAAGCCGATGTCTAACGGCTCGGAAAGATTATTGCAGGAGACGAGTTATAGAAAACGTAAGGCTTTGGTTTCGGCGACCTTCATGAGATCGCCGAAGGTGAAGGCACTGCCACCGGCCTTGCTCATGGGGTTCTCGAGCTGGCAGGCTCGACCGATCTCGGCCTCGTCTTCGGGATCAGTTAGGATATCGAGCGTCCATCTCTCCCGTTCTAGGCTTACTTCAAGCCGCTTCTCCAATGGCAATTTGTAGGGCAAGGGTTTGCCCCGCTCGACGTTGTAGAAATCGCCCTGAGGAGTGAGATAAGTTTGCGACAGCTTCGCAATAGCCTCTTCGAGCACGGGATGTCGTGCGTCCGTTGAGGCTGCCCCACGAACAAATGACGGCGTGGCAGACGCACCTAGCGCGGTGATGCTGGCAGGGTGGCGAAGGAAGGTTCGTCGATTCATCATCATCGGTATCCCAGAGCCTAACCTGAGTTCCAAGGCAACGGCAACGGTGTTCTGGCCGGGTGGCACGGTAAGCGCTTAGTTCATGGACGCATTTGGGTGATTTCAGGCCAAAAGCAGGACGGTGTAAGCTCCTCTTGCCTCTTCGAGCACGGGACATTGTCTTGCCTCTGAGCTGGCTACTGTTAGTTTCTGGATGGCATGAGTGCACACTTTGAGATAGCAACAGACCTTGGGAATGCGCTCTCCGAGTTGTTTATTCTAGCGTTCTTTGGGAGGCCGCTGGAGACTTCCCGCGATGAACGTCAGGCTATTGTTTTGATAGGGCATAACAAGTACCCGCAGAGCAAGAGCTTGCCTCCCGATTGCGAATTTTGGAAAAGCTAATGCCTCACGAAGGTCTCTCTGGCAGCAGGGCGGGATGAGGAAGTCTGCTCATTCATGATTTTGAGGAAACTTAGTCCTGCTGATAACTGTGGAAGCGGTCAACTCGGGAGGAGCTCCGCTTTTTTTGGAAAATGTTTAAAAACAATAACTTTCATAGATAATGTTCCCCGCATGGTGGAAGTTTCTTGCACAGCCGGATCTATGACACCCAATGCTCTCCTCATCATGATGCTCTTCGGGGCTGTCGGCATGGGCTACTTTGTCTACGGAAAGAATCAACGGCGTGCTGTTCCCCTGATTTCCGGAATTCTGCTTTGCGTTTATCCCTATTTTGTCTCGGGAATAGTTCCACTAATACTAGTGGGAGCATTGCTTGTCGCCGTGCCTTGTTTCGTCAAGACCTGAGGTAGTTGCTTGCTGTAGGGGTGAATTTATACGTGAACGTAAGGATACTGGTGAGAGCGTAGTTCTCGCTCCGGGAATCAGGCGACAAAGCGCCTACCATCGGCTCGTGCGAAGTCTATTCTGTCTAGGATGAATTTTCGCAAT
>CALLLI010000337.1 GCA_938082635.1 uncultured Verrucomicrobiales bacterium | reverse complement strand
TTAGGCCAGCAGACGTTTGGGCCTGATAATGTGTCACGCAAGCTGGAGAACACGAATGGGAATGACCTGAGTGCCTGGTTTGGCGGTGACATTGCGGGTGTGGCGACGACGGGTCTCTCCTACGGAGTCGAGTTCTTTGGGCAACAGGCCGCAGCTACTCCTGGTCTTCCCAACGGAGATACCGGTGTTCTTCCGGGCGTGGATGAAGATGGTGATGGGGTGACGAATGGTGAGGAAGCTCATGCTGGGACTGATCCTAACGATCCCATGGACTATCTGCATTTCACGGCAGCAGGCCGGACACTGGATGGGACTTTGATGACTTGGACGAGTGTCAGTGGTAAGGCCTATTTGGTCGAATACAGCGTGGATCTAGCAACGGAATCATGGGTAGCGATCACGGGAGCGGCGCTCCCAGCGACTAGCACTGGCACGACGAGTTTCAATGATACGGATGCCACACGCGCTTCGGCGCCTATCGGGTTTTACCGAGTGCGAGTGTCTAACTAAGCGGCGTTCCAGGACTTGATCCGGATCTAGCTGAATTCGTCCATCATCAGATGAACGAGGATCTCTGAAATCTCTGCAAACGAGTCACTCAGGTGGGCAGCCAGCAAGCGCTGGAGCGAGATCTTCTCGTCTCCTGCAAGCGGGTATTCGGAGAGTGGGAGGCGATGTTTGATAGCGAGAACGATACGCGCACGATTGAGAATCTGGAGCCAAGCGTGTGTGTGGTCATTCGGTATCTCTAGACGATAGTAGACTTCGCTATCAGGATCATCTGAGTCGTCTTCGGAGGCTTCGATATTTGCGTCTGCCAGGTCGTTCATGACCGTGAGCATGTTAGAGTCAAAGGCTACCTCAAGTTCAGGACGGACGTAGTCTGCCCAGTCTTCTTCGGCCTTCTCGCGGTCTTCGAGTGCTTCGCTGGGGTCGAGTGGATGAGGATAGAGGCGGGAGACGATGGTGGGATCGTCATCAGGATCGCACGTTTGTGAGAGCAGGGAGAGTTGCTCATAGAAAGCTGCTGGCATTTCGAGGAAGCGCAGCCCGCCATTTGGCAAGGGGAGGATGTCCATGATGGAGGGGTCAGGAATCGCGCTTCATCGCGGCGTGGAGTTGAAAGCCTTGCAGTTGCTGTACGTAGAGTTCGGCTTTCTCTCGAGCTCCAGTCCAGACGATGGACTTGCCCTTCTCGTGTACTTCTAACATGAGTTTCTGAGCGTGCTCGTCCGTGTAGCCGAAGACTTTACGAATGACGAAGACGACGAAACTCATGAGGTTCACCGGATCATTGTAGACAATCACTTTCCAGGGAACATCGAGTGTCGATTCGGTCTTCGTCTCAGGAGCTTCGACGGGGGCCGTGATCGTGCCTACATCACTCATCGAGTTGGGTGGGGCGGGTCTAACCATGGTGTTGCTGAGAGGCGGCCAGGAACGGGGATTGGGGGTCGGCGTGGAGGGTTGGGGAAAGAGTGAGTAGCGCATCAGGTTGACGCTCAAGGAAAGCCAGAAGGGGCGTCGTTTCGAAGCTCGAGCTAGCGGCTTGCCACTCTTGGTAAAAGTAGGCCACTTGGGCAGCCGCGACAGGTTCGTTAAATGCGGAGGCTCTGACGGCGAGGGCCACACAGGGATGAATCTGAGCCGAGGTGGCTGTCGCGAGTCGACTCAGCAGCCGCTCGTGACGCGCTCCGGACGAGTTGAGGAGAATTGTCTGAGCGAGATTCAGTGCTGCGGGAGGCAACGGCTGTGGGCAAGGCACGGCGAGGATGTCCTCGAGTCGATTGGCGGTGGCGGCTTGGTAAGCCTGGTAAACAGCCGCTTGGACCGGGCGTAAGTTCTCTTCGATGAATCGAGGCCAGGGCTGTTCTCGAGATTCTGGTGAGTCGAATCCTGGCAAGACTGCGCGTTGATCCCGAGGAACCCCATGCAGGAGCACCCCGACACTTGCCGCGAGGGCCTGAAGGGTATCATCGGGGTCACAGGGCGTGAGCTCGCTATCCATACGGAAACTATAGGCAGCGATCACTGGCCGACGAAAGAGAAAGCATGCGTAGGAGCAGTTAGAAAACGACTGGATGCTTTTCTGATGGGAATAGCCAATAAAAGTGGAAATTATCAAGGTGTCCTATCTATACTTTATGCTAGATACAATGATACTTCGATCAATTCTCACCGCCGTTGTCTGTTTGGCTTCGCCTTTGGTCTCTGATGCAGCCACGCAGTTGGTTATTTGGACCTTCGGAGCTGCCTCCGGTTCCTACACGACGGCTCCCACTTCTGGTGCGGCGAGCGGCACGGCTGTTCTGACTCTCACAGGTGGCGAACCCGACGGGAATGGTAAGGATGGCGCGGCCTACGCGGATATCCTCGGCACTTCGCACGATCGTGGCCAGGCTGCTGCTTGGAATGATATTAAAGTGAATGTCGCTGGGATGCCTGATAGTACTGCCGAGGTAATAATCCAGTTCAGTTCCTTGGGATACGAAGATCTCGCGATGCGTTTTGATTATCGCTCGGAAGGGGCGGACTTCTTTGACTTGGCCTAGAGCTTGAACGGCACGGACTATACGCACGTGCGGGATAACGACCCGGGCATCAATGTGAATTGGGCCGTCGCTGGTAAGCCCTACGATACCGTGACCGTCAATCTCGATGGAGTCTCTTCCATTCAGAATGCGACCACGGTCTATCTACGCTTTGATGATTTGGAGGAGATGACTGGCAATGACCGTTTCGCCTTCGACAACTTAGAGATTGCGGGAAATGTCATCCCGGAGCCTCAAGTAGCACTCTTGCTAGGATTGTCTCTGCTTCTTGGGATCGGTCGTCGCACTCGCCGACTCTAGCGTTAGCGCGGAATCACGCGTCGGCGTGATTTGGTTCTATCCTTTGTCTTTGGTGTTGGGTAGGGCGCTTTGGTGAAGAGCTCTTCGTACTCGGGGAGAGCTTCGCTTGGGATCCGTTGCACGACGTAGTGAAGGCCTGAGCTTGAGACAAAGCCTGTCTTCTCTTCGTCGATTTCGAAGCCTGGGGAACGGTCTACCTGGAAGAGCACGAATCCGTTGTAAGGCCATCGGCGACTCTTCCAGGGGATGTCGTAGGAGATGGAAGCACCGAGCTTGGCCTCCTCACTGTCGCCTTCGGTAGCGTAGTTCGATAGGGAAATGTCAGGGAGGACGAGTCGGCTCTGCCAGTCCAAGGTCATGTTCACCTGGCTGGCACCCTTAGGAAATCCCGAGCCATAGAGGACGCTGGATAAATCGGTTTGTCTGGTGCGACTAGCTTTCGTTGGCCGTGGCTCAAAGGCATCCACCGGGCGTCCCTGATTCGTGGTGATCACTAGTTGGACGGCCTCTATCTTGAAGGCATTTGGATTGTCCCAACTCATCCTCATCGTGGTGGGGCTTGTTATGTCTAAGTGTAGTGTGATGAGTGAGCAGTCTGCGAGAAGATGTTCGCAGGTGAGGGTGCCCTTTCTCCAGGGGAGCAAGGGAATCGAAGCGCTTCCCAACGATGGTGCTGTGTTCGTATTCCAGTCTTCTCTGGGCAGAAAGGCGACTTCAGGAGTGTCCGTGTGTACTTGGTGCTGCCTAGCCCCGGCAGACTCTGCTTCGAAGGCTCCGGTCTGAATGCCGCCACTTTGAGGTGCGATCTCTGTCATGGTGGTCCACCAGAGTTCCCCTTTCTTCTGTTGCAGGTAAAGACCTAACAATGCGGCGGCGATGCAGAAGACTCCGATAGCGCTTCCTAGAAACCAAAGAAATCGTCGACGGGGTGCCTTTCGAAACAACCAAGCTACCGGGCCCGTCGTTAGCATGAAGAGACCTGCAAACCAAGCGCAGGCGAGAATGGAAGTCCAAGCACGGCGTCCCAGGAAGTGATATCTATCGCTGCTTGGTGTAATGATTGGGCCATCTCGCTTCGGCGTTTCATCGAGGGCTTTGTAGATCCACGCATTCTCTTCACGGGTGCTTTGTGTGAGTGTCGGTAGCGCGTATCGCAAGACTTTCCCCAAGCCAAAGTGGGCTTCTTGCGACTCTAAAGAAGTGACCTCGAACGGTGCGCGAGCCCAGAGTGACGTTTCGAAAGATTGGGCTTCCCTGGGCAGGATCAAGATGCCACCGAGAGCGACATAGTTCGCCACGGCGGCTTCCTGCGCGCCGGTCAATCTGCTCAGTGCGTCTTGTCCTAGGAGAATGCCGTCGCCGAACGCGAGATGCGAGGTGACGCTCGGAAGTGCCCAGGCGGGGATCTTCGCATCGTAGAGTGGACGCACGCCGAGCGCAGGCTGTGAGGTCTGCCTGGAAACGTTGGCTATGAGCCCCCGCGCTTGTGGGCCGGCTTCCAAGACGCTTGTGTCAGGCGTGACACTCCACAGATGAATGCGTGCGGCGCGTGATTCGATGAATTCAACGAAGGCGTACCGTTGCCAGAGGGTCTTGCCAGAGTCTTCCCGGAAACTTGCGACTAAGGAGCCGGCCCGAAATCCACTTAGTAGGAGGGACATCGATTGCTGAGATCCCTGGCCAAGCTCGACTGTCACTGTGCCAATCGGCTGGCGGTGAGCGATCTCGCCTTGTCTGAAGTAGATGCCTTCGACCACCAGCTTGCCCCGCAGCACGCGCTCTGATTTGTTGTGCACGCGAAATGTCGCAATGTTCTTGTCGTCATTGAATCCAAATTCTCCGAAGCCGATCAAGTGATCGATGGTGAGGTTCGGCGAATTGATCTCCAATGGAAGGTCAGGCTCTTTCTGACTGAGTAAGCTTAGGCTAAGGAAGGCCCACGTGGTGAATCCAATGAGCAGAGCTTTCATAGGCGTCGGCGGGGTAACTGCTGGCGGCGCTTCCAAGCCAGCATTGCGAACAGGAGAGTGATGACGGTGTAGAAACTGGCAGACCAGCTTAGAGCGCGGTAGCCCAGCCACCTGACGGACTCTATGGACTCGATCAGCATCAGAGGGAATCCCATCATCATCCAGAGCTCGTGGTCGGGGCTATCGAGTGGGGTGATGAGATTGCCAAATAGCCCTACCCAGAACGGCACGAATGCGAGGACGATCATCACGAAGAGTGCCAGGAAGGCGCTTGTCTCACCAGACAAGCGCCTGACAATGAACCATCGAACGATGGCGTAGAACGCGGTGCCCATGAGCACGAACTGAGTGACAAAGATGAGATTCTTGTCCTGGATCTCTAGCTGGGCTGATCCCCTGTAGGCGTCTTGGGGAGTCACATCCAGGCCTAAGAAAGCTGGTAGCCAGCCGAAGCCTAACCAGATCATGACACTGTTACCTAGGAAGTGCATTGCATTGAGCGTGCCCGCTTCGAAGCGTTTCGCATAGAGGCGTTCCGCCATCCAGGGATCGGCAAAGAGGCGTATGTTGAGGAAGATCGCGCAGATGCAGAGGAACATTAGGAGCGCGTAGAATCCGCTACCGAATGGAGGGAAGAGCCAGTAGGTCCAAATGAGCGCACTGGCAATGAGTAGCCCAAAGGTGAGTTCTCGAAGACTCCAGCGTCGTCGGAAATCGCAGGCGCGCCAGGCGGTGCTGTTGTTCTCATAGAGAAAGCTGAGCTCTGCCTGGCGACGTAGACCGAAACGTCGCTTGAGCCAGCTGGAACGTTTCTTGTCGCCTGGGAAAACGACGGCGCCGAATGTATTGAGCCCATTTGCTAGGGCGTTGATAGGGCCCAACGCCACAGCTAGGCTGCCCAAGCCTAGGGTGCAGGCGGAGAGGATGCTATAGAGAAGGACGTTGCTCGAGGTGAGACCCAGGGAGCCGAAGCCTCCGCGGAATGTGTAGGTCTGGCGAGTGTAGGTGTCTTCGTAGAACATGCCGAGAATCGTAGAGACCGGAGTCATGCCGCCGATAGGATTCGGACTGAGGTGTTCCAGCCCGAAGATCGCGGCCGCGAAGAAGACACCGATCACTAGCGGAAGAGCAACAATTTCGGAAAGGAGAGTCGAGATTGCGAGGTAGACGACCACGAGCACATGGATATACACGAAAAGCATGGTGGCGCAGAGGATGACTTCCCAGAATGACACGGCCCCGAAACTGAGGCAGAGGATAAAGTAAGGAAGGCTCACCGCGATCGCGGTCGCAAAGAACGCCTGCTGTCCGATGACTTTGCCGATGAGAAAGCGCCAGGGCGTGATCCCACTGAGCACGATCTGATCGAAGTAGCGTCCCACGCGCGGCCCCAGAAACACGCCGGCGACGCGCAAGGGCACAAAGATCGTGAGAAAGAAGGTCAGGGCGAGAAAGATCGTGCCAGAGAACAAGCGGCCCAGGCCCATCTCAGCGACGACGGCGAGGTCGTAGCGGTAGCGTGAGAGGTCTGTCGTGACCTTCGCATACGTGAATATTAGGCTCACGATGATCAGGGTGTTGAGAATGAGAAACCAGAAGCCCAAACGCCATGGCGAGGTCACCGTGGTGGCATCGCGGAGCCAGGTGGGGCTGTTGATCAGCGTGCGCCACCGTTTGCTTGCAGCGTTGAGACGTCCCGTCGTGGCCATGTTAGGTGATGTCTCCTTTCGTGGACTGAATGAAGAGCGTTTCTAAGTCTGACGTTTCTTCTACCATGCCGAGCACTTGAATGTCTTCGTCGAGCAAGACGCGAAGGACTGGGTTGTAGTTCGATGCGCTGCTCGTGAGGAGTAGCCAGCCATCTGTGTCAACCGTGCAGGCGGTGATCTGCGGTAGTGCTTCGACTGAGATCGCGGCATGAACTGCTTTGTCAGGAGCGACGTGTACTTTCACTAGCCGGTTTACTGCGTGCAACTGGTCTTTGAGCGTGGCGACCTCTCCCGCAAGCACGACACGACCGGCTTCCATGATGAGGACGTGGCTGCATATGCTGTCGAGGTCTTTAAGAATGTGAGAACTGATGACGATCGTCTTTCCAAGGCCGGCGAGTTCTTGGAGGATTTCTCGCACTTCGACCCGAGCACGTGGGTCGAGTCCGCTGGAGGGTTCGTCCAGAATGAGGAGCTCAGGATCGTGAATGAGCGTCTTGGCGAGGAGTAGCCGTTGCTTGTTGCCGGTGGAGAGACCGCTCACCATGACGTCGTCGCGGCCACGGAGGTCTGTAAGTTCTAGAGCTTGGTCGATGGCGCTGTCACGGGAATCTTGAGACAGTCCCGCGAGGCAGGCGAAGTAGTGCATGTACTCGCGCATGTTAAGATCACGCGGGATGCCGAACTCCGCAGGCATGAAACCGAGCCGCCGCCGGATCTCACGCGGCTCATGCACCGCGTCGTGACCAGCGATGGTGATGGCGCCCGTGTCTGGCTTGGCTAAGGTGGCTAGCATGCGCAGTAGGGTGGTCTTGCCTGCGCCATTGGGGCCGAGGAGGCCTAACGTCTGCCCACGCTCGACCTCAAGACTCACGTCTTGTATTGCAGCGACATCATCGTAAGCTTTGTTCAGCGCGTTGGCAGTGATCATGGAGAGCCTTAGAAGGGATGTTAGCGTTCCGCGATGGGCGAGGCAAGTAGCTAAAGACAGATCTTGAGCGTTGACCCTCTGCTTATCATCCCTTTCTTGTCTGCATGGCAGCGACTTGGTTTGGGTGGGGTGTTCCTCTCCTGCAGCGACACTGGTCTCTCCGCTGGGGTGAATGCTCTCACTGCGGTGCCGCTAGTTTCTGCCCAAGCTATGATGCGACGAAGATGGTCGTCGCTCTGGGCGTCCCTCTGTTTCCGTTAGGTAACGTGCACATTCATGAAGAATGCGTCTTCTGCGGCGAGGGAACTTCGCATGGGCTGGATGATTGGAAGCATGAGCGTGAGGATACACTTGTCCCTGCATTGGATGACTTTGCTGCGAAGGTGGACGATCCTGCCATTTGCAGCCAGGCGCTCCGTGCCCCCTCAGGGGTATCAGCAATTGACCTTGTCGCCGGGCTTGGTGCAGGTGTCGCCTCCGGATGGGAAGAGCGACTTTGAGCCATTTGAATTTACGCTGACAGAACGACAGGGAACTCGGCCGACGACGGCAGTGATCAATCCAGATAGACTGGCGTTGATCTCGTGGGAGGAGCTTGTCTATCGGAATGCTGAAACGGAGGCGTCTCGGACGAATGCTGATCAGTTTGCGCTTCATGCGGTGGAGCCGTACTACCTCTTCTATGGGATTATGGATCATTTCAAGGATCCAGCGGATTCTCTCGAGATTCATTCCCAACATGAGGAGACCTACCGCTATGTGTTGCACCATTTGATAGACGAGCCACCTGCTAGTCTGTGCGGGCTCTTGCTGGGACAGGGGGAGAACGAGTTGGCGGAAGCCTACTGTCGGCTGCATTTGCAAGCGGATCCTAATGCGGTTGAGTTGCTTCCTTATCTTCTGGAGGTCGCGCCGAGCCGTGATTCACTGGCTTTCCTTGAGGGGCGGTTGGAGGACCAGCCGATTCGGTTTCTCTGGCACTTACATTATGTGACTCTTGCGCTTAAGCTAGGCCTACGGGCAGAGGTGGAAGCGCGCTATGTTTCGTTGGCCCAGGCATCGCCATCCGATGGCGATTTCTTCTATTTGCTGAGTTTGACTCGGACAGACTCCGAGGATGCTATTGCTGATCTTAAAACGGCGGCCAGTCATGGCTCTATCGAGGCACTGTTTCCACTCGCGCGTCGGCACACCGCGTTGGGTGAATTTGATAAGGCGCTTCAACAAATAGACCAGGCTTTGAGCGCGCAACCGGACAACGAAGACTTTATGGCACTGCAGCAAGAACTCCTTCTCGCCACGGGATAATTTCCGGCGCTTATCGAGGCGTTTCGTAAACGTCTTCAGGCGGATCTACTTGATCAACAAGCGGCAACGACTCTAGCAGGGTTGTATGATGCCAATGGTCAGGTCTCCCATGCGCAGATGACTGTGGATCGATACGTGCAAGGCGTCTCATTGGATGGAGCGCTGGTTTCCGAGGAGACGGCGGCTTCTCGTGGCTACTTTGCGGGCGTGCGAGCGCAATGGTCGGGCGATGTGGATCGCTTCATCAGTGTCGGTGGGCGAATGGATGGAGGCGGCGCTCTCAATGCGCTTATTCTTAAAGGCGACTATGTGGAGGCTGCTGCTGCGGTGGATCGTGCGGTCACGGATCCTTTCCTTCATTTCTTGCTGTATGGTCTCACGACCAAGGCGGGTGGTCTCCTGGCACTTTCCGAAGTGCAGCTTTCGCAGGCGCTTAGCTTGCTGGAGGAAACGCCTTCATGGGCTGAGGTGATCAAGCCTTGGTTTCGCGCAGGTGCTTCTCCTCCAGCCGATGTTGAGTTGCAGCGTGTGGACTTGCCGAACCATCAGCGTCGTATGCTTCTCTTTGCCTTAGCGCAGCGGCATCCAGAATCTGCGGAAGCTTACTTGAAGCTTACTTGAAGCTTGTCAGGAAACTCAACTACCATCGTGTGTTTCCCTATCTCGCCTTAAAGAAGGCGCTAGAGTGAGCTTACTGGATGCCCGAATAAGGAAGGGCCTCCATGAACGTATTCTCGATCGTGGAAACGGTGTCCTTATATTGTTCGATTTTATTCAGCTTATCCCATTCAGGGTGGGTGAGGAATTTCTTCCAAACCTCGCCGTGGTGAGCCTCATCGTTGTAGACGAGCATGTAAGTTAGCTGAGGGAGATTCTTCCCGACGACAGCCTCGCCATAGAAGACCGCGTCGAGCCCCACGGTTTTAAAGATGTCGATCTCGCCATTGTTGAACATCTGAACCTTGAGCTTCCCTTTCATTTCGCTGAAACTTTCGTAGACGCGCAGCTCGAAGACCCGAGCCTTATGACCGGCTTTGGCCGGCACGGCTAACTGGGGCATTCCTTCAAAGGCATACAGCAGGGAAGATTCCACGCGAGAGAAGACGGCGGCATCTTTCTCAACGCCAAGATAGTCTGCCGCGTTTTGTAGGAAGGCGCTATCTGAGCTGAGGTTCTCTGACATGGTCACTAGCTGGGTAGGTGAACTGAGTGGGTAAATGAGACACCGTTGCCGCTCGGGTTCGTCTTGCTTCTTGGCAAACTTGATTGGCTTGAAGACGCCCACGGGACCGATTCCCTGCTTCTTCAGGCCAGGTAACACGGCTTCGGCAAAGGTCTTGTCAAAGAGGGCTTCTGACTTTTCAGAATTCAGGTGATAGGTCAGGACGTGAAACCACTGACGTTCTTGTGCGGCTGCGGAAGTCATGAAGAGGCCCGTCAGGGCGAGTAGGGGGAGAAGAGCTCGTTTCATGGTGGGAATGAAGCCCATTTCCGAAGATTAGCGCAAGCTTCTTGAAATGGCGCTCGTTTGACAGGGGCGGTTCTACTCGTTAGGCACTAGTTATGATTCGGACTGGTTTAGGTTATGATGTGCACCAATTTGCGGAAGGGCGTCCCCTTGTGTTGGGTGGCGTGACGATTCCTCATGATCGTGGCTTGGATGGGCATTCAGATGCGGATGTGTTGTGTCACGCGATTGCGGATGCGGTGTTGGGCGCGATGGGGGAGCCGGATATTGGCCATTTCTTTCCTCCCGGCGATCCGAGTTGCGCTGGGATTTGCAGCTTAGATATCTTGCGCAAAGCGCGTGATCTCGTGTTGGAGAAAGGGGCTGTGTTGCACAATGTGGACAGCACGCTGATTGCGGAAGCGCCGAAGATCCTGCCGCATGCGGCGGCGATGAAAGAGCATATTTCCGAAGCGTTGGGGATCTCCGTAGGGCAGGTGGGGGTTAAGGCGACGACGAATGAGAAGATGGGATTCCTCGGTCGCGAGGAGGGGATGTCTGCCATGGCCGTGGCGACGATCGATATGCCTGAGTAGCAGAAGGCCGAGGCCCTGGAGGACCTCGGCCTAGTTTAGTGGCTGTGTGTTCTTAGTCTGACTTGCGTCGGCGCTCAGGATTGAGGATCTCGACGAGGTTATCGTCTTCGATCGCAGGGATCTCGAAGAGATTCCTTTTGCCGGAGTAATCTGGAACGGTGCCGTCCGCGGTGAGGTCGCGAGTTTGCATCGATCCGTCGAGGGTGCCGACAAGGACTTGGCCTAACCGATTCCACGCATGGTCATCATCGTAACTTCCGATGCTGTCTGTGAAGGCATCCATGATGATGAGTGTGTTCGATTTCTTACTATCTGACAGGCCACTAACGTAAGCCCAGTGGTTCTCAGCTCTCGGAAGGCCTGGCCGCTGCTAAAGAACGCACCGTGCGATCTTCACCAAGAAGATAAACGTGCGTGCGTTTGGAGACAAGGCTTTAATGTTTAAAAATCAACCTTTGGCTGAATTCGTTTAAACAAAGGTGCCCGTAGCCGACGCTTCTTTGCGGAGTGGGAATGTTCACTGCTTGGATGCTATGACGACGAAATCTTATGGCTCTCCGTCAAGTTTGCTGGACGGTTTCAACCGACTTCAGAAGGCTTGGTGTCCCCGAAGTTGATTTCAGTCTGCCGGGGTAGGCTGTTTCGATTCAGCCACGGATCTCAAGGCTAACCGATTGCCTGCGCAATCCTGCACCAAGGTTCAGTAGCATAAATCCCGCCCAAATCAGACTCTTTCATGTATGCGTAAACGACTCGCTACCCGGGGATAGCGTGATTCTAA
>CALLLI010000336.1 GCA_938082635.1 uncultured Verrucomicrobiales bacterium | reverse complement strand
GGTCGCTCCTGCCGCTGAGGAAAAGAAGGTCGCTCCTGCCGCTGAGGAAAAGAAAGTCGCTCCTGCCGCTGAGGAAAAGAAAGTCGCTCCTGCCGCTGAGGAAAAGAAGGCCGCTCCTGCCGCTGAGGAAAAGAAAGTCGCTCCTGCCGCTGAGGAAAAGGAAGCTGCTCCTGCCACTGAGAAAAAGAAGGTCGTTCCTGCTGCTGAGGAAAAGAAGGTCGCTCCTGCCGCTGAGGAAAAGGAAGCTGCTCCTGCTGCTGAGGAAAAGAAGGCTGAGGAAAGCGAAAGCTAGGAGCCCTCTTCGCGAGCTGGACTCGCAGTGTGGCAGCGACGAGGATTATTCTGACTGCCATGGCTACTTCTGGAAAAGAATCTCAAAGTTGGGTGCAGGTTGCACTGCGGCTCGGCTACTTCACGCTCAGGCATCGGCCTTGGCGCAGGAAGCTGATGTTCTGTTTGTCCCTGGCCGCGATGGTGCTGCTAGGTCTAGGGCTTGTGCTGATGGGATGGCTGTCTCAATCGGTGGTTCTCTACCTTCTCTATTGGTGCTTCTGCGCCTCCTTCGTTTGCCTGATGCTGCTCATGGCGGTCTATGATATGCTCGCCGTACGCCAAGAGCAGGCGAAGGAACTTCAGCGCTTCAAAGAGCAGGTCTTTGGAGAAGCGGAGGATCTGTCCTCAACCCCATATACTCATGCCGACGATCCGAGAGACTCTGGAGACGCGTGAACGTGAAACCTTGGCGCCTTATGCGCAGCGCGTCGACCAGTCAGCTGGTCGTGCGCATGCTGAGCCGCAGCACCACTACCGCACAGACTATCAGAGAGATCGCGCACGAGTCATTCATTCTCGTGCCTTTCGTCGACTTGAGAGGAAGACTCAGGTCTTCCTCAATGGCACAGGGGATCACTTTCGCACACGGCTCACGCATACGATTGAAGTCTCTTCGATCACTCGGGCGATCGCGTGTGCTCTAGCCTTAAATGAAGATCTCGCAGAAACGGTCGCTCTAGCGCACGATCTTGGTCATGCGCCGTTCGGACATTCCGGTGAGAAAAAGCTCAACGAGCTCATGCGAGGGCAGGGAGGTTTTGAGCACAATGTGCAGAGTCTCCGTATCGTTGATCTGATAGAGTCTAAGTATCCAGAGTTTCCTGGACTCAATCTTAGTTACGAAGTGCTCGAGGGCTTACGGAAGCATGATCAAGGCTACCATCGGCCTGCCTACGGGGATTGCGTTGCCGAGAGTTTCGTCCAACCGACGCTCGAAGGTCAGGTGGCTAATGTGGCTGACGAGATCACCTACTACAGTCACGATCTTGATGATGGCCTTGAGTCTGGTCTCATCACGGTGGAACAGTTAGCCGATCTCGAAATCTGGCAGACGTGTTGTGAGCGGGTCAACACGCAGTTTTCCCATTTAACGGGCGACCTGTATGTCCGTTATGTCATTCGCATCTTGATCGACATGCAGGTGGAGCGCCTTGTTGCTGAAACGAAGCGCCGAATCACCAAGGCGAACGTCCAGTCGGCTGATGACGTTAGGCGTCACCCTGACAAATTAGTTGCCTACGATCCTGAGCTGAAACGAGCCAATCTCCAGCTCCGTGCCTGTCTCTACAAGAACCTTTACTACCACCCCGAGGTCAATGGCGCGAACATGGAAGCCACCGCAAATATTGAAACGGTCTTTAAGCACTATGTCGATCACCCTGATGAACTCGGAGCGGAAACCGCTACACGGACCGAATCCGAAGGGCTTACGCGCACGGTCTGTGATTACATTGCCGGGATGACTGATCGCTTTCTTCAAGATGAGTATGTTAGGCTTGGTTGAGCCTAGGCTATGGAAACCAAGATTGCCTTCATCGAAAGACCTGGTGGTCCGATTAGGGTAGAAGCAAGGCCGTTGCCTGAGCTTGAGGTCGGATCTGTTCTGCTTCGCACGCGGTATAGCGAAGTGTGCGGCACGGATTGCCATCTGTTTCACGGCAAGCTTGCGGGCGTTCCTTATCCGCTGACGCCTGGTCATGTCAGTGTCGGCGAGATCGAGGCCATGAACGGTCCTGTTTGCGATGTCGATGGCCGCCCATTTGCCGAAGGTGATCTCGTGACCTTCCTCGATGTGCATGAAACGTGCGGTGCGTGCTGGCACTGTCTTGTCGCCAAAGCAGCGACACGTTGTCCTTCGCGCCGTGTCTATGGCATCACTTATGGCACCGACGAAGGTTTGTTAGGAGGTTGGAGCCAACATCTCTATCTCAAGCCTGGTGTCAGACTCATTCGACTCCCAAAAGGCCTCAATCCGCGTGTCTTTATTGCCGGAGGTTGCGGTATGCCGACCGCGTTTCATGCTGTTGAGCGCGCCACTATTCAGTTAGGCGATACCGTTGTGGTTCAAGGAAGCGGCCCTGTCGGTCTGAGTACCGTGGCTTTCGCTCGGATGGCTGGGGCGGGGGAGGTCATCCTCTTGGGGGCCCCGGAGAAGCGGCTCGCCATCGGCGCGAGCTTCGGAGCGGACCAAGTCATCGATATTCGAGGCCTTTCGTCTGAAGATCGCGTCGCAGCCGTCCTCGACCGCACTCAGGGACGTGGTGCGGATGTGGTGATCGAAGCCAGTGGCAATCCAGTTGCTGTTGTTGAAGGCGTTCGCATGGCGCGAGACGCGGGCACGTATGTCATCGTTGGCCAATACACCGACAATGGCGACGTCACGATCAATCCCCATCTCGATATCAACAAGAAGCACCTTGATATCCGAGGCTGCTGGGGCTCGGAATTCACTCATGTTTATCGGAGCACAGCGATGATGGCGCGGACGAAGGATCAGTTAGACTGGGCATCCCTGATTTCCCGGGACTACAGTCTTGCTGAAGCGGCTCAAGCTCTAGCGGATGTCGAGAACCTGGAGGTGATCAAAGCGATCATTGACCCGTGGAAGTAGCTATGTCAATCGGCTCAGAACGGTCGATGCGAGGCTGAGGACGAGGAAGAAGCCGCACATGTCCGTGCAGGTGGTGAGGATGGGGCCGGAAGCCAACGCTGGATCAACTTTGAAGCGCTTGAGGAGAAGGGGAACGAGACCACCAATGAGGACGGAGACGATGGTGTTGAGCGCGAGGGCGCTGCCGATGACGAGACTCAGGTAGACGTTGCCTTTCATCACGAAGACAATGATGCCTAGCACCAGCCCGAGAATGCAGCCATTGAAGAATCCTAACATGCTTTCTTTGATGAGGACTCGAAGATAATCAGCTGGCTTGAGTAGGCCGAGGGTGAGTTCACGGATGCTGACGGCGACTGCTTGGTTTCCCGAACAACCGCTCATGTCTGAAACGACGGGTAGAAAGATGGCCAAGGCGACGACCGCTTGAAGCGTGTCTTCATACGCGGCAATGACGCTGGCCGCGATTAAGTTTAAAACGATGTTAGGAGTTAGCCAGGAAAGACGGCGGATGCAGCGCTCCATGAGAGGCATGCTGCGAAGTTCTTCCCCTGAAATGATACCGCTGGATTTGAGGAACGAGTCCGTTTGCCTTTCGGCGAGCGCTTCCTGCACGCCATCTCGTGACACGATGCCACGAAGAACGTCGTTCTCATCGACGACAGGCAGCCCAAGAAAGGGGCGGGCTTCGAAGAGGTCATCGAGGTCCTCCAAGGTATGCTTCACGCTGACTCGAAATGGCTCTGTCAGCATGACCTCATCGATTGGAAGGGCGCCGCGACTCAGGACGAGATCGCGTAGCCTCAGGACTCCAACGAGATGCTCCTCCTCATCAACCACGTAAACGTATTGGATGTCTGGCTCATCGGATGCCTCCGCAGTTTCCTGGAGGGAACGGACGACATCGTTGATCGTTGCGTTACTATGAAAGGCGAAGATCTCTGAATCCATGAGACCTCCCGCTGTGTCTTTGCCGTAAGCGACGCGATCTTGAAGGTGGGACTGTTCTTCCGCATCCTCGATTTCTGCCAGGATGGCTGATGCATCTGCCGGCTCCATCTCGCGGAGCAGGTCGCCACCGATTTCTTCCGGCAGTTCGTGAACAATACTGGCTGCTTTTTCGGCCGGAAGATCCTCCAGGACTTCAACTGCTTGTGCTTCTGCTAGGTGTTCCAGCAGATCGGCGGCCTCAGCCGGAGGTAAGAGTTCTAGGAGATCCTCGCGTTCAGAAGCGGCGAGCCAGTCGATTGCCCGGCGTTGATCATCAATGGTGAGCGCCTCAAGAACGGACTGAGCGCGAGGGGCGTCATTTGAGGCAAGGCAATCTAAAAGGGTGTCTTTGGTGGCAGTGGTAGAGCGATCGGGCACCTTGCATACTCGCTCATTCCCCTCTAAATTGCGAGTGCTTTGCCGAGCGCCGCTTGATTATAATTCTGCGGTTCTATTCTAATAGCCTCTGTCTCTTCGCGAGACGTTCTTTAATTATGAAACAGAAACAGAAATGGAAACTTGGAACCTGGTTTGGAACCGGCGTCTACCTTCATTGGTCGTTCCTTGCCTTTCTGGCGTGGGTCTTCCTTTTTAGCGGTGGAATTGTCGGTGCTCTGTTCATGGTGTCGATCTTTGCCTGCGTGGTTGCCCACGAGTATGGGCATGTGTTGATGGCGCGTCGCTTTGGCATCGGGACTCGTGACATCACCCTCTACCCGATCGGTGGGGTCGCGGCCTTGCATGCGTTGCCTAAGAAGCCGAGTGAAGAAATCGCAGTCGCCCTTGCTGGTCCGGCTGTGAACGTGGGGATCGCCGCCGTTCTCGGTGTGGGTCTTCTCCTCACCGGGCAGTGGAGCACGAACATGGCCTTGCCTGGAGGCTTTCTGACCACGGTGGTGGTGGCGAATCTATTCCTGGCAGCATTCAATCTTCTGCCTGCCTTCCCCATGGACGGCGGGCGTGTGTTGCGAGCTTGGTTGGCCAAGCGGCATGACTATGCCACGGCGACTGACAAAGCCGCTAAAGTGGGGCGCGTCTTTGCAGGTTTCTTCGCTTTCATCGCAATCTTGAAAGGGGCGCCGATGTTTCTGGTTCTGGCAGCCTTCGTATACCTAGCGGCTGGAGCCGAGCGACGTCAGGCTTTTCTTGAACGTGATAGCTCGCCGCTTGGTTGGGTCTTTCGGTCGCCAACATCTCCTTCCGATACACCGCAGCCGCGTTGGCGGGATGGCGATGTCATTGATGTCGATGTCGTTCCTATGCCGCCTAGCGGTCGACGTTAGGTTTTCAGGCGATGGGGTCTGGGCAGACGTCTCGTCGCCCGCACTTCGTGCAGTGACGGCCGAGATAGAGGTCGTCGACAAACTCCATGAGAGGTTCGATTGTCTCCGACTCATCGGTGAAGATCCCCGCTTCAAAGTTGCGACGGTGCTGGCTTTTAGATCCCATGCCTGCCCCGGTAAGATTTGCTGAGGTGATGAAGGCTTTCTTTCCGTCGATGATGAAGCATTTCATATGTACCCGCGGGCAGAGTAGGCGCTCAAAGAGGCCTGAATCTACGAGTGCTGGATAGCGATCAAAGTCCTTGCGAAAGCGCGGCCCAGGTTCTTTAGCATGAAAGAGCCTAACATGAACGCCGTTCTCCACCAATTGATTTAGGATGGCCAAGAACGGAATGAACTTCTTTCGGCGTTCCACGTGGAGGTCCTTGATGTCTGCCGTGACTAACCAAAGGTAACGTTGCGCGGCTGGTATTTCCTGTTGAAGGATCTCCGTGTAGATGTCGCGATTGAGAACGAGCCGATGCATGCTGATGTGACTATTCGAGGAGGACTCGGGTCTAAGCAAGGGAACTCCCTCGCCCATGAAATTCCTTCGTTCCTCCCTCCTCGCCACCGCTTGTCTCGGCTTCTTCTGCCAATGTGCCTCCACTCAGACGCAGGCTCCCGCCTCCCCACAGTTCCTGTGGTGACCGGGGATAACGCAGTCAAGGCCCTCGATGTGACTTACAAGGCGTTTAGTATAGCGAATATGGCTCGGATACTCGGCGGAGCTAAAGGGAGATGGGCGTTCGGTGCGATCCCACGTTGAACCAAGGGCCGTGATCGCCTTTCGTGGGGCGTGACTATTCTTGGTTCCTCCGCCCGTTGGCTGCTTTCGTTGTGGCTGATCGCTTTCGTGTCTTCGTGTGCGCTTGCACCGGTCAAATTGCAGCGGCTCGGAATTGGAGATTCATGGCGTACTTCCTCTGATTTAGGGGTTCTGCTAGAAAAGTCGGTTGAGAACTCCGAGGCAACTTCTGCGCTGGCACGCTTTATTGAGGTGTGGAAAGCAGAGAGAGGGGCGGTTGACAGTGGTGAGGTGCTAGGCCCTGATGGGCACCGCTACCAAGTAAGCTATACTGGGGGCGCTCATGGAGGGTACCCGCTTAGCTAGAACGTATCCGAAAAGGGTTTCATTACGGTGATTCTAACTTGTAATTTGAAACGCATTTTTCCAAAAACTGGTAGCGATAGAGTTGATTTGGTTAGGCCTTGCCAGTGAGGATGACCCGGCAGATGAGTAACGTG
>CALLLI010000335.1 GCA_938082635.1 uncultured Verrucomicrobiales bacterium | reverse complement strand
ATCAACTTCAGAAACAAGCTCCGGGAATTGATAAGTGATTTCGATGGCCTGGTTAACGAAACTGTTGAGTTCTGACGAGAGTTCCGCCTCAAAAAGCAGTTCTTGCCGAGCAGAGTGATCGGATTCTGTTGGTGGTAATATACTAAAAGTCAACGGGTTACGTTAGCGAAAGACTAACAGAACGCTATCTGATTCTTCAAAAGAATGGGTTTTCGGCGAAGGTCTAGCTAACGTGCTGATCGGATCCGGCCAACTAATCGCTGGCGCGATCGCCCTGTCCTCTGCTGGAGCCACAATTGATTTTCTCATCTTCAACTTCCCCCCGCCAAGATCTATATGGGAGACGGAGACGGAGGCGCCTATGCCATCGGGTCGGTCATCGCCACGCTATCGCTTCAAAGCTCTCAGAAGGGCTCCATAGCCACGATCTTTCTTGTCGTCATGATCGCTCTAGGTCTGCCGATCCTAGACACAACCCTAGCGATCCTTCGACGGGGTCTTCGCGGTGTGCCACTGTTTCGTGGAGACGCCAGCCACATCCATCACCGCCTGCTAGATCTGGGACACTCCACTCGGCACACCGTAATCCTTCTTTACCTCCTCTGCCTCACGCTCAGCCTCGCCGGCCTGATTGTCTTCTGGACACAAGGCCACGCGCTACCGATCGTTCCTGCCGCCTTGTTTATTGGGAGTATTTCCCTCGCTCGCTACTTGGGAATGGGCACGGACCTATCGAACGTCAGAAAGCAAGTAGCCCAAGCCTCCGAATGGCGAGGCACCGTCCGGCGATCTCATCGGTTAAGCGAATACTTGCTAAGTGAACTTCCCCACTGCCGGGATGAGACCGAGTTCTGGAAACTATTCGATCACGCAGCAGAACGCCTGGGATTCGTCGCCGATGGAAGCACTCGGGAAGCGACTAAAGTCGTTTCCGTGCAGACGCAGGGAAATCCAGCCCTGAGTCTTCGCTACCTCGATGATCTGCAAAGCCAGCAGAACTGGTGGGGCATGGCGGACTGCCTTTACCCCGCGTTTGCAGCGGCAATGCTACAGTGGTTTCCTCAAGAGAGTGCACACACACAATTCTGACACCAGAGGCTGGAAATACTAGACAACGGTCGTATTATCCGCTTAGTTAAGAACCGAGAGTAATTTGTCATTGCATCTGTGGGACAGATGCTTTAAAAATTACTCTAAGTTTTTATAAATTTAAGCAATCTTTACTATGAAGAGAAACCTACAGATCCTTCTCAGCGGCGCCATCGCACTCGTCGTTATCCAGTCAAGCCAAGCAGTGGTGACTTTAACACCGAGCACGGGTGGTCCAGGCACGGGTAGCTGGGAACGCCTTAAATGGGCCGATTCGGGAGTGGCAGGGGTAACAGGAAGTGGGATTGACGCATCCGGTCGTGTTCTAGCCTGGCCTGCTGCCGATGAATTCCGTGTTAACGACAGCAACGATCTCTTCGCATTCGCAGTTCCTGCGGGTTCTCGCGGCTGGGTCGATCTGACTGACATCGAATCCAATGACGACGGTTACTCTGTTCTCGACTTTGACAACGGCCTCAGCACCGTTGGTATTGTTTCTGGGCAAGGAGATGACCTCGGCTCAACGGTCGATGATGCAGCAGTGACGTTTGGAGACGCAAATTGGGCTTCTGGATCATTTTCCGTTCTCAACGACGGAGCGGGTGGCACCTTCCAATTCAAGTTAGAGAGAGCAGTCGGTAATCAAGGCAACGTGGGTGGTATGTTTGTCCAAGTTCGGACTGAAGTCATCCCTGAGCCAAGCAGCAGCATCTTGATGCTCCTTGGACTTGTGGGCTTGGCAGCTCGCCGCCGCCGCGCCTAGTTCGCCCAACAGCATTTATCTTTCAAAACGGCCATCGGAGAAATTCGATGGCCGTTTTGCGTCTAAAGCTGTAGTTCCTAGAAGCCAACCTCACCCATCTCTGGTAGAGACCGATGAACTCAAGCGAGGTGCCAGCCCAAGTCTTGATTGCTCAAATACGGCAGTGGTCAGGGCAAGTCGCTCGATTTGAAGGAAACTCAGGAGCTTGATTGGCCTATATCTGAACATCGTTTCGCACCTCATTCAGCTGAGCACTGACGATCAGCACCCCTCCCGAACCACCCTAAGCTCTACCAAGAGCAGGCAACGCTTGAAAACTCGCTCGACTGTACTAGCGGAGCCAGGATGGATGACGAGCTTGGTGAGTCCCAGAAGAATGAGATCGCCTTTTTGAAGAAGCGAGGTCCGGCGGCAAAGCAGATGGCGTAGAGAACGCTCATCGCAAATTTCGTTTGCTTAACAATTTCTGCATCATGTTAGCCGCCATAACGCGAGATACCGCTTTGACGTAATGCGAAGAGATCATTTTAGGGGAAATACATGTAATCTGTCATTGCATTATCGAAGCAGTTACTTTAGTTATTCTAATAATTTTAACCACTCCTTATTATGAAGAGACAATTTCAGATCCTTCTCAGCAGTGCAGTCGCTTTCGTCACTATCCAGTCCAGCCAGGCTGCGGTGATGCTCACGCCGAACACCGGCTGGGAACGCCTTAAGTGGACGACGTCGGGAACTCCCGGCGCCGTGGGAAGCGGCTTGGATGATGACAGTCGCGTTCTCGCATGGCCTCAAGCCGCTACGTTTCGTATTGGGGACACCAACGATATCTTCCAATTTAGCGTTCCTGCAGGTTCTAAAGGTTGGATCGACATCACTGACAGCGAAGCAAACGACGACGGCTATGCCCTTCTCGACTTCAACGACAGCCTCTCGACCATAGGTTCTGTGGTCGGACCAGGTAGTGATCTCAGCTCCGTGGTTGATGATCCCGCAGTGACGTTTGGAGACGCAAATTGGGGCTCTGGCTCTTTCGAAGTGCTCAGCAGTGGCGCAGGCGGTGTAGTGGACTTCAAGGTTCAAAGAGACGCAGGTTCTCAGGCCAACACGGGTGGTGTATTCGTCCAGGTTAGGACTGAGGCGATCCCCGAGCCGAGCAGCAGTATCTTGATGCTACTCGGCCTAGCTGGCTTGGTTGCTCGTCGTCGACGTGCCTAATTGCTGGACACCGTTTATCTTTCAGAAACGGCCATCGGAAAAATCCGATGGCCGTTTTTAGTTTGAAGCCTTACCAAGAACTCTTAGGATCGTCTTTGTGGATAAATCGCTCCCCCCTGAGGACAAACCAGATCCCTCCCTAGCAGAGATCGATGAACTTAAGCGCGACATTGGTAATCTTGAGCACCTGATTACTGAATGTGGTGGGGATAAGGAAGAGTCACCCGATTCGAAAAAAATTCAGGACCTCGAGAGGCCTGACTCTACCGATCCATTCGCGCCTCGGTCGGCTGGTGCTGGAAAACAGCTCCCCAACCTACAGTCCGACCACCCCGGCGCCTATGAGCAACTAGGTAATACCCAAGAAGGCCGTACCGTACGCGGACCTCGGATTCGAAACGCCAAATCCCACAAACGCCGCAGCGGCGTGAAGACCATTCGCTCAGACTGGGCGGATGTGCGTAAAGCCAAGCTTTCCTCCCTCAGCCAAGCTGAACCGGGAAACACGCATGATGACGGGCCTGTAGAGTCCCGAAAGAACCGGATTGGCTTTGAAGAAGCTAGGCCCGAAACCGGACCAACTGGCGGCAAGGAAATGGCGTGGGCAAAGCTCATCGCGAGATCCATCTCTGCAATCCTCTTTGTCTCCGTGCTAGGAGCCGTCGTGATGCTCGCAGTCAATGCTAAAAACCGTAGTGAGAAGAGCGAAGTGTCCAGTGACGTCGCTGCGTTCGCTCAAGAAATCGACAAGGTGGTCACCAAAGCCGACGATGCTAAGACCATCATTAGTGATTTCTGGAAAGCTCCTACTATCAAAAGCAAGCTGAGCTATGTGTGGCAAGGTGAACGCGTCGCTCCGCTCATGGCAGACTATTACGAGTCTCAACTGATGCCTACTGAGCAGAACTTCGGCTATGTCCGCATTCGCTCTGGCAGAGCACGCCATAGCCATTCGGAAGTGCCTAGCAATTACGTGGTGGCTTCCGCCGATGATCATGTTGGTGTCGTTCACGACTTCATCCTCCGCCAAGAGGGGTCGAGTTACCTCATCGACTGGGAAGCGTCCGTAGGCTACAACTCGCACCAACTCTCCAAGCTCATCAATCTTCGTCAGGAAGATCCCGTTACCCTGCGAGTGCTCATCACGCCTGCCAATTATTACAACTACCAGTACTCTGACCAGCGCCTCTATCAGTCTTTCGCTTTCAAGGTGTCGGACGATCAACAGCCTCGATCCTACGCCTTCGCCAAACGGGATAGCATCGTCGCCAAACAGCTCATGCGCTTCTTTGCCAACCGATCTCAACGGTCCGTTGCTGTCACACTTCAGATGCGCTTTCCCGAAGAAGGTGATTCCGGAGCTGAGCTGCTTGCACTCGTACGCCCGCACTGGGTCTCGAAAGAGCCTTAAGCCAAGTCTTGCCCTCCCCTTAGGGGAGTATACGAGCTACACGGAACCCTCGGCCTTCAATCTCTTCCGAAAACTTGTTAGGCACGCGATATTTCCAACGACCGCCTTCGGTATTCCACGCGGAACCTCGCTCGATTCTCGCCCAATTACTGTTTGCTGTATGGTGACTCAATATTTTAGCGGTTTCCGTCCACTCTGTCACATTGCCGTCCATGTCCGCCACTCCGTAAAAAGACTTGCTACCAGCTCCTGCGCTAGCAACTGCAGAAAGGTTTCCAGCCTCTACGCTTCCATCGAGGTCACTGTCCCATGAAGCAGAGTAGGCGTAGTTTGCTAGCTTGCTGGCAGGCGTATCAATAATAATAACACCGCTCCCGTCGACCGCAGCAGCCGTCGGCTCGATGTCACTTCTCGTTGCCCAGCGCCAATACTTTGAGCCGCTCGATTTCGTCGGGTCATAGTAAGCAGCTTTACACCATTCATCTTCGGTTGGAACAAAGTATCGCGCACCCGGTCTACGCACCAGCCCATTGGATATCGTCACAGTGTCATCGGAGAAATCATAAGCCCCATCTTCAGTGGTCGAGACCATCATCCGCCGACAACGGGGGCGAAGTTTACCATTGTGTAGCCAATTGCAGTACTTGCAGGCGGAATAAAACGAGATGTAGATAACAGGCTTGTCTCCCATCAACGGCTTCACTGAATAGGTATACGAACCTGCTTCACCATGGCGATATATTCCCCCACGGGCCTCGTTTCCTATAGAAACATCGTAGAGCGGCTCCAGAACACCCTTTGGACGCCAATTATCCTCCGAGGCCACCGCATTTAGGAACTCAGCATATTGATCATTGGTGATCTCACACTCTCCTATTTCAAACTCATAGGCCACATCGCCATACCCGTCGCTATCGGCTGGATTACCAAGATCACCCACGGTAACGAAATCTACAGTCTGCTCGATCGCATCTAACACCACAAACAGCTGAAGGAATCCGCGAAACGTACTCCCCTCCAAAGGCGCCTCGTAATCACGAATCGTCACCGTTGGGGGATTCGTACTGTTATCCGTCGAGACTAGACCTGGTTGACTTGCCGAACTCCCCATTACCCAATCATAGGGCTTGGTGCCATCGCAGAGGTCATAGACACCATCCTGGGCCCGGACCTCGTATCTCAGATCCGAGGCATCTGTCCGGCGCGGAAATCGAATGAAGAGATAGTGACTTCCCTCAAATTCCAAGATGCCGCTTTCTTCTGGACTGGCGTCAGGCTCGTTAGGATCTAGATCAAAGGCATACTCCCGTAGATTGACAATACCATCAGAATCGGGATCCGCACCTGGTGCAGCCTCAGCATCTACAACACTCGTAAACTCCCCAGCAGCCCAGCTTTCATAGGTAGCCTGTAGTGACGCCACACTACCCAAGCAGAGGAGAGAAAGAGCGAACCTAGTGATACAAATTGGCACTGCAGAGGAAGAAGCGATGAAAGTCGAAATTACAGATTTAATACTCATCATCAAATAGCACGAACGCATTCTTGAATAAAAACGTTTACCACTCTTCATAAACACAATACTCACTTAATCAAGTCATACTCCCAAAGAGGAGACTCATTTATTCAGTATTTGAGAAAGACGCCTGGAAGTTGACTCCCTCCTCTAGCCTCATATTGTCAATGATGATAGCCTCTATATCCCGCGATTCAAGCTGGCGCTGCCTAGGCTTTCTAGGCTTCGCCTGGCTTACATCCTCAGCCAGTGGTGCCACCACCCTATCGGCCGACAGCATCTGGACACAATTCCGCTGGTTCGGAGGCGGAGGATCATTCGAGAGCCTAGATGGTCCCTACACCTTCACTGTGCCCAATGGCCAGATTGGAGTTTTTGATGTCACCGACGCCTTCGAAGTGGGCGATAGCTTCACTCTTACCGATGGCGGCACGATT
>CALLLI010000334.1 GCA_938082635.1 uncultured Verrucomicrobiales bacterium | reverse complement strand
AAGGCAGACTAGGCGACAGCCATGAGCCGATGAATAAGAACCTCATACGAGGCCGACAGAGCGAGGCGAGCTGGCACAACACAGCGAAGCCGTCCGATTCAGCTCTGGAGGTAAATGAGGCGGTGGTGTGGTGGAGATTTGTACCCTTACCTGGGGAGATCTCGTTGGCATGGCGTCCTGCTTCGGCGGGGAGCGCTTCTGGCAGCAATGTCAGGAGTGACCGGCGAGAAGTCAGCCGAGGTCATAGTACTAGGAGTGGAACCGGGGGGCTGGAAGATGCCCGTTCAAACAGAGTGAACCCGCAAGCCGCCTAGGAAGGACCAAACCGAGAACGATGAACCAGCCAGAGCAACCATCCACGACACCGAAGCCGATTGGTGGAGTCAGACATGGGTATGGTACTCTGGTAGAGAAAGAGAGTTCATGCGGAGACCACTTGTTCGACAAAGTCCTGTCGAGCGAGAACCTAAGTGCGGCTTGGAAACAAGTGCGCGCGAACAAAGGCGCTGCAGGCGTCGACGGGGTCGAAGTGTCCGACTTTCCGGCCTTCTACCGAAAGCACTGGGAAATGATCCAACGGAAGTTGAAGGATGGTAGTTACCGTCCCTCGCCAGTCCGTCGTGTGTTCATTCCCAAACCTGATGGAAGCCAACGAGCGCTGGGGATACCCACGGTGCTTGATCGGCTCATTCAACAAGCCATCGCGCAAGTCCTCACACCGATCTATGACCCGACGTTTAGTGAACATTCTTTCGGATTCCGGCCCAGGCGCAATGCCCATGGCGCGGTCGAAGAATGGAAGCAGATGTCGGGGAAGAAAGGGAAATGGGCGTGTGCGGTCGACTGCGATCTGAAGTCGTTCTTCGACGTGGTCGACCACCAGAAGCTGATGATGAAGTTAGGCGAACGCCTAACGGGTCGTCGTCTTCTGGGCCTGATTCATCGTTACTTGAAGGCGGGTGCTATCCTGCCAGATGGTCGCTATGAAACCGCATCGAGCGGAGTTCCTCAAGGTGGTCCATTAAGCCCACTTTTGTCGAATATCCTGCTCGATGAGCTGGACAAAGAGCTCGAAGCTCGAGGTCATGATTTCGTCCGGTATGCGGATGAATTTGTGATCTTGTGTGGCAGCCCGCGAGCGGGTCACCGCATCTTGGAAGGCGTGAGGCGATTCGTCGAGAGACGCTTGAAGCTGATCGTCAACGAGAGCAAGAGTGCAGTGGTTGCCCTGAAGGAAGCCACCTTCTTGGGTTTTCACATTCTGCGGAAGAAGATCCGTTGGACGGTGAAATCTAAGAAGCGCTTCAAAGCTAAGATCAAACGGATCACCCGACGGACGCGAGGTGTCTCGCCCCAGAAAGTGATCTATGATCTACGGCTTTATGTCAGAGGAGCGATCAACTACTACGTGATAGGCCTCACCTTCCGTGAAGCGGAGGAATTTGATAAGTGGATGCGTCGTCGGATGCGGCTCTACTATTGGAAACAATGGGGGAGACCGCGCACACGACGAAAGAAGCTGATCAACCTCGGCATTGATCGGGATGAAGTGAAGCTAGCGTCACGAAGTCGGAAAGGGCATTGGCGAATGTGCCAGAACAGTTTGGTGCGAATCGCACTGAACAATGAATGGCTAAGCGATCAGGGAGTGCCCTCGATCAAAGAACAGTGGATCTCCGTTTATTATCCTAACGGATAATGTAACATCTCGGAACCGCCGTGCTACGGTTCCGTATGGCCGGTGGTGTGGGGGGAGCGGGTTCGAGTCCCGTTCCTACCCGATCGCCAAAGCCTGTGGCATCGATCAACTTGCCTTCAAATCGGCGGTCTTTGGGATCAAAGGTATCGATCTGGCTCACACCGCCACACATGAATAGATAAATGACAGAGCGGGCCTTGGGTTCCGATTGGCACACGCCGCGAGCGAACATCGCTTGGCGATCCTGAGTCCATAGGCCACCGAGTGCAGAGCCGAGGAAGCCCCCGCTCGCTTGAAAGAGAAATTGCCGTCGGGAAGTCATGCGTTTTTAGCGGATGTAAATGAACTCATCCAGATTCACGAGCATCCAGGCCAATTTCTCTGAATCGTTTGGATGTGGTTCCATGTAGTTCAGCGCCAGTTGGCGTTCGTTCGAGTCAGGTTCCCGTCCGAGAGCCATGCGATAGCCTAGCCGAATCCTTTCCGGAAGATTGCTCTTGGCAAGTTTTTCTAACTGTTTACCAAATTCCTTGGCCGCGTGATTGGCCAAGGGGATTCATCAGCTACAACGCCTGTGGCGCGGTGACGGTTTCTTCACGTTGTGGACAGGATTCGCGTCCATCTTGAGCATCGAAGGTATCGAGAAAGGCGGGCAGCTCTTGTCGTTGCGGGTGAAAACCTCGTTTCATGTAGGCCGCCCGCCGTACCGATGAGTCCAGGCTCTTGGGGCTTCGGTAAGACTTGCCGTGGAGGCTTGGATCGAGCCGGTCCGCTAACATTACGATGCTATCACGAATGGCTTCGGCCTCAAGCCGCCGAAGAGGGAAGCGGCTGTAGTAGTCGTTGTTAGGATCATTAGTATCGTCTCCACCATTCGCAGCCGATGCACGGCGATAGGCCTGAGACATGACGATGGTCTTGTGGAGCCACTTCATATCGAAATCGTGCGCAATGAAATCAGCAGCCAACTGATCTAATAGCACACGCAATTTGGGCTCTTCGCCGAGACTACCGAAGTCGTTTGCGGTCTTGTGGAGGCCCTTGCCGAAATGCCATTGCCAGATCCGATTGACCGCAACTCTGGCAAACAACCCTTTGTCCTTAGATGTCAGCCAATCTACGAAGGCTTCTCGTCTTCCTTCTCTGAAGGTGGGCTCTTGTTGTTGAAAGAGAAAGCCTGGACTCACGGGGCGGCTCTTGTCTGGACGATCAGGATCCCCGGTGCCTAAAACAAAGCTGGCCTGCTCCAAGCGCCTAGAATCTTCTTCCACGGCCAGAAAAGAGGGCAACCCGTCCGGCCTCGAAATGTCATCGCGTTTCCTACGGAGCTACTCATACTTCTTACGAATCTTTGGCGGCATGGCAGCGCCGAGCGGTCCTGAATCAATTCGGTGGACGGGAAAGTAGCCGTCAGCGATCTTCACTTCTTCCGGGGACCGATCAGTCTCCGGTTTGCGAATGACTGCTTGGATCTCTTCAGGCAACATGGCCAGGCGTTCTTCGTAAAGCTTGCGATGGTAGGGTTCCGCTAAGGCTGTGAACTCCTTCTCAAGAGCCATTCGCTTCTCCTCTTGGATCCTGACATTTTCTTAATGATTGACGATTTGCTCAATGGTGGACAGTGGAATCTTGCGAACAACGAGCGGATCAAAGACGGCCTTCATGCGATAGTAATCGTCCTGCGAGATCGGATCGTACATGTGATCGTGACACTTGGCGCAGTGCAAGGTCATCCCTAGAAACGCCGATGACACCGTCTCGGCTGCGGCGATAGCTAAGCCATGATCGCCATCCGCAGAAATCGTCGCTCCACGCGAAAGAAAGCCCAGCGCAAACTGACTGTCTGGACGGGGGCGAAGCTTTCGGCGAAACCCGGTCGCGCTCACCTCTTCACGCTTTCGAGACTTGTAGCCGGAGATTTGGGTCCTAGCAAATACATCGTAGGGTATATTTCGATTGAGCGCACGGATCACCCAGTCGCGCCATAGATGAATGATAGAGGCGACGGGCATTCGGTCGTCCACATCTGCATAGCGCAGCACATCCAACCATTGTCGGGCGTAGCGCACGCCGTGTTGAGGATGCTGTAACAGCCGATCAACCTGCTTCTCGTAGGCCTCTTCAGAAGTGTCGTTTAGGAAGGCGTCTTGCTCTTCAATTGTCGGTGGCAAGCCAATCAAGTCGAAGCTTGACCTCCTGAGTAGCGTTTGACGATCTGCTATCGAGAAAGGATCGATACCGTGTGTGCGTTGCCCCTGCTCCAAAACTTCGTCCACGGAGTTGGCTCCCTCGGCTTGTGAACCCGAAATACTTGGAAGGGGAGTAATCGCCCAAAGTCCAACCAATGTGGCGCGAGGGTTCGCCGCTTCAGTAGATAGCGCTCCCATTCCGAGCACAGCAGCCGTGAGTAGTGTGGCAATGGATTTCACAATTGGTAAGGTTCACACCTCTAAAGGAGCTTGTCCAGTCACTGCGTGGACCTGGGGAGCATCGCGTGTTGCCTTATAAAAGAGGAGATCATTGCGAATGGCCAGAACCATGAGTCAATCCATCCGAGACGAATACCTATAAAAGATGTGAAATTGCTATCAGCGATACACGGGAGAACAGGCCAGAACCAAGCTGATCACGGAGTTCTGCAAGGTCACCGACCACGATCGGAAGTATGCTATCAAGTTGCTTCGTCGACAACGAGGACCAGGTCGCAAATCATCGATGAATAAAAGGCCAAAGTGCAGCAGATCAGTTGTGCATAGATTGATTGATTGAGTGCTGGCGGATCGTAAAGCTAGTGAAAGTCGAAGGAAACCACGCTCACCAAAAGCCAACGCAGCGATCAAAGCACTCGTGCCGGTTCGTGCCGAAAGTTGGGGCGCCAGAGAGCCTGGCTGGATCGAGGCCGATACGGTGGCCCACTGCGGAGGGAACATGGGAGAGAGCTTTGTTTGGAGCCTCACAGCGATTGACATCTTCAGTGGGTGGACAGAGGAGGAGAGTTCTTAAACTATCACTTGCATGATTATTTGCCCAACTGAAAGAAGCCCATTGAAATGACGCGATCACGGCCCTACGGGAAGAACAATCAGGCGCATGCTGAGTAGAAGAATGCCACCCATGTGAGACAGCTACTCGGCTATGATCGACTTGGGCACGAGTCTGCTTGTGGTATTAATTAGAAACCTGTTAGATGCATGATGCGTGTGGCGCAACGGCTTCACGAGAACCTTCAAGCAGATCGAAACTCGACGGGAAGGAAACCGCCAGATACGACGTCACGAGAAAGAGCTTAAGACTCCCTGTCAGCGATTGATCGACTACTGCCGCGAGAACGGCGATAGAGAGACAGCTATAGCGCTAGAGGCCTGGCAAACACTTCTCTAAAGGAACGCCCAAATCTAACTCAAATCAAGACGCCAGGAAAGTCTCAGCAGCGGTCTAATTTTCAATCGCTACGGTGTCCTGTAAACGCCGGGTGAAAACCGGTATACCCACCCAACGCATCCCTCAGAACAACATGAGCCTGCCCGCTCCGAGTGAGGCTTCAATTGCTGTCCTCGCGACGGCGCACGCCTAATGACGAGTTCGGACAACTCATTGGTTTAGAATGCTCTCTCGCAGTCAGAGCGCTCGGGAATGGTCGCTCGGGGATCACTTGACCCCTCACCCTCCGCAGCCAAGCGTCACCATGTTCTGTGGGGAAAGGTTCTATGTGGCTGGGGCTTTGAGCGCCCCTAAACTGTACCGGTTTTGGTCCGGCGTTTACACGAACACTAGCGGAATCCATAGCCAGCGGCGTTTCGTGAAGATATTCATTGGCGCGAGTTCAGATTCAGAATCGCATCGTGTAGAGCGTGAAAAGGCAGTCCAACTGGTCTCCACGAGATCCCCCAAATGGTTCTCGCAAAGAGCCCCCAATCGGACTGCCGGTCTATTCAACCCCTTGTTCGTCGTGAAACGAACGAGGCCTGTAGGGTAGGAAATTTGCTTGATCTAGCTCAAGCTCTTTGTCGCCTAAATGTGCGGACGACGCCTGTGATAGGGGAGCCAACAGACAAGGCCGATGGCGAAGAATGCGGCGAACGCGGTAGAGGGCTCTGGAATACAGGTAGTTTCGAGATTGTCTACGTAGAAGTAGCTGGTGACCGCGTTGTCCCGGGCATTCATTGTTCCGAATCCGATCGTGTAAACACCGTCTCCTGGCAGACTGAGAGTAGTGGTAATCCACCCGGTGCCGTTAGATGGGCCATTGGTACCATTGCCTTCTGTAAACATTGTCACACTCGACAGTAACTGCACTTGGGTGCCAGTGATCCCGGGACCACTGAGAGTGACGAAGGAGAAGTCGTCGTAGGGAGGATAGTCACGCGTCCACATGTTCTAGTCAAAGGTCACGGATACGGAGCCTGTGAATGTCGTACGAATGGCACTTCCTCGTGTCGCGGTGGCTGAGACCAGGGAATTCAACGTGCCTGATGTGGTGCCGAGGAATTTAGCCAATGACTTTCGGCTCACGTTTCCACTCGTAAGCAATTCGACTACTTGAGTCCCAGCGGTGGGCGAGATCGTGCCTCCTTGGGGGGGTGAATAGGTGTAGGACGCGGCTGTCGAGACGCTTCCTGTGGATGCCCAGTTGGTTAAGCCAGAGCTAAAGTCGCCATGGGTGATCGTGGCACACAGGTGTCCAGACCACGCGAAGAAAAGAAGCGCCGTAAGCCAGTTCGGGGGTAGAGCTCTGAAAATGCCGAAGAACAATAGAGCCAGTATGATTTCAATAATGGTCCCATTGGTTCATATTATTGCAACCCTAATGTTTTCTGTAGAAGTCCCAGAAACCCTGATTCCAGACGGGTTTTAGGCCTCGGCAGGGATTGTTTCGGGGATGTCTTCAATGACCTCGGCAGCCTCCCTTAGTTCAGACGCCATCGCTTGGACTTTCTCCTGCCGGTGCTCCTGAATCATGATTTCTCGAAGAGCCTCTTTGATCTCATTGAAATCCCTAGCTGCGGGCGGCTTGCTGTCAGTGACTTTCGCTAAATGGAAGCCCCAGTGCGTACTGAAGATGGGGCTGACTTCGCCGACATCCATCGAGAAGACGATGGTTTCGAATTCATCCATGTGCTCCCCGCGCTTGAAGAAGCCGAGGTCGATCTCTTCCTCAGGCTTGTCACTATGCTCCTTGGCGAGGGCATCGAAGTCTTCGTCGGCTTGGGCGCGTCGACGAAGTTCACGGAGTTCCCCGTAGAGCTCGTCTCGCTCCTCTGACTTGCGGAGCGATTTGAAGATGTGAGAAGCACGAATTTCTTCCTCGGTCATGAAGTCTTCAAGATGTTTCTCGTAGTAGGCTCGGATGTCTGCTTCGTCGGGCTCAGGATCCTTGCCGCAGACATCATCGAGGAACTTATCCAATTGGATCTTCACTCCGAGATCCTTGCGCAAGAGTTTCTCGCTTTCCTCTGTAATACCCGTGTGGGCGTAGAAGGCAGCCTCGCCACCTTCTTCCTCTTTCATCTTATCGAGGGCGGCATCGACTTCCTTTTTTAGAACAGGAATGTTCTCCTTCTGAGCCTCCTGGGCGAGAAGCACACGCTTGATGACGTTCTCCTTGGCATAGCCGAGAAACTCGTCGTCTCGCTCACAGCAGGAGACTTGGGCGAGCCCTTCGTAGTAGGCTTTGATCGATGAGAATTCTTGATCAATCAGGCTCTGATCGATGGTTTCTCCGTTGACGGTGAGTGACATGCTGGATCGTGACACATGGGGCGTGTTCCCGCAACAGGGTGGTGATACTGGTTCAGCGGTAACTGTAGCGGTGAATTTGTTAGATTTGAAGGGGTGAGAGAAAGACACCCCGAGTGAACCCGGGGTGTCTAAGAACACGAATAACCACCTGTGCCGTCCGAGGCAGGAGCTCACGTTCCCAATCTCATTAGGGCGGTGGCTGCCGAGCTAACATCTGCCTTCCAACGAAGGCCTGACATCAGCTAACTGGCTTGGCCTCCGATAACGTAACAACGGTTCGGGCTCACGAAACCTCATATGGTCGAACACTGCAGAAGGTCCGTGTCATCCCAAGTATCTACGTCTCGCTTGTGGTGTCAATGGACGAAGGTTGTCTGTAGAGTGACGAATTCTTCTTTCCAAGTAGCGGCGTGCCGTACATTCGTGCGCTCGCTCTCCCATGCTCACTCTTTCCAATGTCGGTAAATCCTACGGTGGCCGCATTCTCTTCGAGAATGTGAGCCTACAGTTGAATCGTGAAGAACGTGTCGGCTTGGTCGGCCCCAATGGTGCCGGCAAGTCCACGCTGTTCTCGCTCATTCTTCGGGAGGAGATTCCTGACGATGGCGCTGTCACCCTGGACAAGCGGATCACCCTTGGATACTTGCCACAGGAACATGCCTCAGCTGGCGATGAGACCGTACTTGATCTGGCCACGTCCATTTCACCAGAGGTGGTCGAGCTGAAGCGCATCCTGATCCTGCTCGAAGCGGAAGAACGTACCCACGAGCCTGCGTATCATGATGCTAGGCTCGCTTTTGAAGGGTTCAATGGCTTCCATTTGGAACCCAAGGCCAAGCGTATTCTTAATGGGCTGGCCTTTCGACAGTCCGACTACGATCGGCCAGTGCGGGAAATGAGTGGAGGCTGGATCATGCGGGCGCACTTGGCACGACTCCTCGTGATGGAGCCGGATCTGCTCATGCTAGACGAGCCGACGAATCACCTGGATCTGCAGTCGTTGCAGTGGTTCCAAAGCTACCTGCGTAGCTATCCTGGCGGGATTCTGATGATCTCTCACGACCGCTCGTTCCTAAATGATATTGTCACGACGGTCTATGACATTGATCAGGGCGCGCTCAATCGTTATCGGGGAGATTACGATTCGTTTCTCGTCGAGAAAGAGGCCCGCTATCAACAGCAGTTGTCAGCCTATCAGAATCAGCAGCGCGAGATCGTGCAGCTGCAACGCTTCATTGATCGCTTTCGCTCGAAAGCTTCCAAGGCGGCTCAAGCTCAGAGTAAGCTCAAGCAACTTGATCGCATGGAACGCATTCCCATGCCGACGAAGGTGGATCAGAATTTAAACTTCCGCTTTCCTCAGCCTAGACGCGGGCCACAACGTGTCATCGCGCTCGAACACATCCACCAAGCGTACGGTGATCTCACCGTGTATAAGGATCTGAGTTTCAGTGCCGAGCGTGGAGAACGCGTCGTCTTAGTCGGGCCGAATGGCGCTGGTAAATCCACCTTGCTCAAGATTCTTGCTGGCGTGATTCCCTTTCAAAGTGGCGAACGCGCTTTGGGAAATGACGTCACTCTCGGTTATTTCTCTCAGCATCGCACCGAGATGCTCGATTCCTCTAGGACGGTGTTGCAAACCATCACGGGTTCCCGCCACCGGGTGAGCGAGCAAGAAGCACGGACGTTGTTAGGCTGCTTCCTCTTTAGCGGGGATGATGTTCACAAGGGTGTCTCTGTGCTGAGTGGGGGAGAGAAGAGCCGACTAGCGCTTGTGCAGTTCTTGCTGGATCCTCCGAACCTCCTTCTCATGGATGAGCCGACTACTCACCTGGACATGGCGAGTATTGACGCGCTTATCACGGCGCTGAAGCAGTACGAAGGGGCGCTCATCTTTATCAGTCACGACGTTCACTTTATCCGCGCCATTAGTGAGCGGGTCGTTCACATCGAAGCAGGGGATCTCACTCCGTATGCGGGAAGCTACGACTACTACATCGAGAAGTCTGGAGCGACTTCGGCTGAGGCCCAGCTGACTCAAGCGCAACCCGAGATGATGGCTGCCAGCCCGAAGCCGGCCGCAGCGGCTGGCTCGGTGCGAAAGACGAAAGAGCAGAAGCGTCAAGAAGCGCTCGAGCGGCAGCAACGCAGCAAGGGGAAAAAGGATCTTGAGGCTAAAGTGGCAGACGCTGAAGATCGGATTCTAAAGCTTGAGGCGCGACGTGAAGAAGTGATGAAGCTGTTAGAAGATCCATCGTCGTATGGCGGGAGTCGCGGGTCGGCGATCGATTGGAACCGCGAACTATCGGAAATCGAGGAGAAGCTGACTTCTCTGAATGCGAAGTGGGAGAAGTTTGCCGGGAAATTGGCAGACCTGGTGGATGCCTGAATTGGCTGTGCTCTTACTCCTCTGAGAGGACCAGGTCGAGGCGCTGATGGGCCTCTTGCGTGGTCTTGAGAGGCTTGCTGTGCTGTTTCCCTGACTTGTCGACGTACTCGATTTCGTAGGAGTCATCCTGCTTGAGAACGACTTCAAAGAGGTGGTTGGTGTCATTGCCAGTTCCGGTGGTCTTTCCTTGATGGACTTCCTCTTCTCCTGCGCGGACACGGACATCACACACGATGCGTTTGCCGCCCGGGCGATCCCAGACTTGGATCCCTAACAAACATTCTCCAGCGCTCAAAAGCTGGGCAGCGCGTCCCGTGTAGATGTCGGTCACGTTGATGGCGGGAACGTAGTCGAGATCTTTCGCCCAGATCATGGGGAAGCTTTCTCCGGTGCGTTGCCAACTCGTGGCGTAGATGGCGTGGCGTCGCTCGTCCTTCTTGGCATGCGAAGCGTCGTTGATGAACCACACTTTGTTGAGACCTGCTTTGTTGTACTCGCAGGCCCCGGTGAAGTGCCACTTGCCGTTATCCCAGACTTCCACCCAGCTGTGATTGCCTCGTTTATTAGCCCATCGGGCAGTGCCAGCGAAGCGTGCGGGAACGCTGACGGCTCGACAAGCATCGATCAGTAGGACGGACAATCCGCTGCAGGAAGCATACTTCGCCTCGATGGACTCGTAGGGACTTTGATCCGGTTTGGGGCGTTTGCTAGCATGGTACTGCACACCGATTAACTTGTAGAGATCTCGGTTAAGGACCTGAGCCGCTTCGCCTGGGGTCTTGCAGCCTTTCACTACGGGAGCAAGACGTTCGTAGAAGTCAGCGCGCCAATCATCACGCCTTTCATTGATAGAGGCGTAGGGAAGGACGTCATTGAGAAAAAGGGCTTCTGGAATGTCCTTGCCCCAAGGCATGCTCGCACGGGCCTTGAATGCGAGATCAACATTGTTGAGAAGGTACTTGGCGGAGAGTGCTTCCAAGTCGTGCTTCGGCATGTAGGCAATGAGAAACTCAATGGCGCTCTTCTGTTCTTTGGGGCCGTTCTCCAAGGCTTGCGTGATCTGATTACGGTTTTTTCCTGCCTTCTTGAGCGCTTGCTCGATGAGTGTTTTATGTGGATCCGCTAGACTGTTTGTTAGCAGCGCCATGGACAGAGCGAGAAAGGGTAAAGATTGTTTAAGAGTCATCATAGTCGAAGCGCTTTGAGTAGACGGTCACTGGTGCGAAGGGCTTTCGCGGCCGCTTTCGTTGGGAGCTTATCCATCTTCTTATAGAAATCGGTGCTCAATTGAAAGAAGTCCTGGAGGTCGCCTATACGGGTTCTCGCATAGGTGGAATCTTCATCGTCGGCACTTTCTTTCTGGCATTCTTTGAGGAGCTGCAGCGTCGGATCGACCTCACGGCGTTTGCGCTCGGCGAGAATGGCTCGGAACATCTCGTAGACGTCCTTCATGGATTCAAAATGATCGCGACGATCACCCGGCAGGTGGACGACTTTGACGATGCCCCAGTTCTGCAGCTCTTTCAGGCTGTTGCTCACGTTGGATCTAGCAACCCCCAGGAAGGTGCAGATTTCCTCGGCATGCAGGGGCTTTTCTGAGGTGTAGAGGAGGGCGTGAATTTGAGCAACTGTCCGGCTAATACCCCACTTTCTCCCCATTTCTCCCCAATGAAGGACGAATTTTTGAATGACTGGAGGTAGGGAATTCATGTCAACAGTTTCTGTCATTTCTGAAAGGGATGCAAAGGAAATGGACTCTCAATAGAGAGAATTCATAGGCGTCATGACCAGATTGCGTGCAGGTAACCGTTTACTTCCTGCAATACAGAGGAAGTGTATCGATATGAAATTGAGAATGTCGCTTTCATTGGCTTTGGTGGTCTCGCTTTCCTCTTCTCAGGCGTCGACCTTGTTTAGTTCGGGGTTTGATACGGATTTGGGCTTTGGTTCAGAAGCTTCTAGCCCGGATCATGAGGTGACGTTCGGCTATGATTACTCAGCAGATGGCATTGGTGCAGCGCCAAGCGGCGTCGGCACTATCGGGCTGAAGCTCCGCTCAAACATCGCGGATGGTGTTGGCAACGGTGTGGCTGTCTACGCGACGAACGCTTCATTCACTGGCCGCTATCAAACGAGCTTTGACTTTTACACGAACAACGTTGCGAATGGTTCCACCGAGTTTGTCGGAAGCGGTGTTGGCTTCTCTGTAGGTTCTGGTTACTTGGATGGTGCGGTGATGATCGGCACTACGGATGGAGATTCCGCTAGAGATTTCCGATTCTATAGTGATGGGGTGGAGGATACTGGTATCGCGCTCAATAACACAGATGCCCTGCCTACAGCAGCTCTCCCAGGTGCTGGGGGCAATGCTGCAGGAACGCTGAGCTTCGCTTGGCACTCTATGGATGTCATTGCGGATACGGATGCGATGACTGCTCGTTTCCTGATCGATGGGACTGAGTTTGGCATGATTTCCGGAGTCGATGTTAGTGGCGGCGTTTCTTTAGTTTACGCTGATTTGTTCAGCTCCTTGGCGACGCCAGGAGAGGGTGCCTTTGGATTGGTGGATAACTTAACGGTCTCACAGATTCCCGAGCCTTCCTCGGCAGCATTGCTCTTGCTAGGTGCTGGCCTTGTTGCCCGTCGCCGCCGCAGCTAGAGTGTCTCACTGAATCGTTGTGAGCTGAGCTGTTTCAGTCCATGCTTTGCGCATGGTACTAGAGCTTCCTAAGTTTACGTTCGGGGTAGGTGATCGATTTGCGCATCAAGCGGGTGCGCAGTTAGCGGCGTTTGTTCAAGCCGCAGCAGTAGGTGTTGAGATTACGCCTGTTTGGAACAAGTCGAATCGTGAACATCTGATTATCGGTTCTGAGCCTGCTAGTGTCAGGGAAGCCGCTGACGCTGCCATCTTGGCTGCCGATTGGCAGGGGCGCTACTTTGTCGACGCCGATCACATTAATCTGGAGACGGTTGATCGTTTCGTCACGGCCAGCGATTTCTACACGCTTGATGTCGCCGACGCGATTGGTTGCGATCCGGGGAACGCGGCGGTCGAGGCGTTTGTGCAGGCACACCCTGAATTGATCGGTGAGATCGTGATTGAGGGCATTGCGCGTCCATTTGTGACGACGCGTGAAGATATCGAGAAGATCTTTCGCCAGTTTGGGCACGCTGTAAAGCAGGCTGCCGAGATCTATCAACACATCCTAGCGGCAAAGGGGGAAGGTAACTTTGCTACGGAAGTGTCGATGGATGAGACTGATGAGCCACAGACGCCTCCAGAGTTGCTCGTGATCCTTGCTGCTCTAGCGGATGCAAAGATTCCGGTTCAAACCGTCGCTCCGAAGTTCACGGGTCGTTTTAATAAAGGTGTGGATTATGTCGGTGACCTTGCGCGGTTCGAACAAGAGTTTGCGGATGACCTGGCGGTGATTTCGCACGCGGTGAGTCAATATTCCTTGCCCAAGTCTCTTAAGCTGAGTGTTCACTCGGGAAGCGATAAGTTCTCGCTCTATGCACCCATTCGGCGCTGCTTGGCTAAGTTTGATGCAGGTCTTCACATAAAGACTGCTGGCACGACTTGGCTAGAAGAGGTGATCGGCTTGGCTGACTCAGGAGGCGAGGCCTTGACTCTCGCTCAGGAGATCTATCGCCAAGCCTATGACAAACGGTCAGCTCTTTGTGAGCCCTATGCCACTGTGATCGATATTGACGAGAGCAAGCTTCCGCTGCCTGAAGTTGTTGATACTTGGGATAGTGCAACCTACGTCGCCGCTTTGCGTCATGATTCTAACGAAGCATTTTACAACCCTCATCTGCGTCAGCTCTTGCATGTAGGCTTCAAGGTTGCGGCTGGGATGGGAGATCGCTATTTGAAGGCATTGCAAGATCACGAGGCGACGATTGCGAAGAATGTGACTGAGAATCTCTTCGAGCGGCATCTCAAGCCACTCTTTCTTGGCTAGTGAGGCCGGCTCGATCCGGCCCCTTGTGTATTAAGTCTTCGCCCTGGTAGGGAAACCGGATACGTTTCTCTGGTGAAATCGACGATCTTGATAGGCCATACTTTGGCTGTCCTATTCACTGCAGTGGCCATTTCGTCGGCATTGCTGGCGGAGGATGGGCTCTACATCGCCGAGTTTATGGCGGACAATCGTGGGACGGTGGTTGATGAAGATGAGAGTGCGGTCGATTGGATTGAGCTGCACAATGATAGTAGCGCTGCTGTTGATCTTCTAGGGTTTCGATTGACGGATGATTCGCTGGTTCCGGACAAATGGATCTTTCCTGCAAGAATGCTGGATCCTGATGCCAGATTACTCGTCTTTGCTTCAGGGAAGGATCGCCGAGCGGTGGCGGGCACGTTGCATACGAATTTCTCGTTAGATGCGGATGGCGAGTATTTGGCTTTGGCTAGTCCTTCAGGTGAGTTGCTCAGTGTGTGGGAACCGTATTCGGCTCAGGAGGAAGACCAATCCTATGGGCTTGCTGCGGAGCAGCGCTCGACTGCTGTCATTGATACAAGAGCATCCTGTCGCTGGTCAGTCCCTTTCGGCACGAGCGCAGATCTATCGTGGGCCGCTCCTGACTTTGATGATTCCCGATGGTTGGTTGGTGAGTCTGGCCTTGGCTATGATTTCGGCTCTGACTATCAAGAGTTTCTCTCTACAGATACCCTGAATGAGATGAATGGGTTCTCCGCCTCGCTACGGGCTCGGTTTCCTTTTAACGTGAAGGATCGTGATAGCATGGCGGGACTGTCTCTGCGCATTCGTTTTGATGATGGGTTTGTTGCGTTTCTCAATGGAGAGCGGGTCGCGGAGTCGGCCGCTCCGGCAGCATTGTTAGCGAATTCTCGGGCCAGGTCGGATAGACCGCCTGTGGATGCGATTCAAGAGCAGGTGTTTGATTTGAGCGATCATGGGGATCTCATCTCTGAGGGAGAGAATGTGTTGGCTCTACAGGGATTGAACGTGTCGTCGACTTCTGGGGACTTCTTACTTAGTCCCCGTCTTGTTCTCCAGTCTGTGGAGTCCGATCCTAAATATGGCATTATGATAGAACCTACTCCAGGCACGGAGAACCTTGAGAGCTACGCGGGACGTGTGGGCCAAGTGAGTTTGGATCAGATTGAGCGCTTCCATATTGACCCGATTAGTCTGACCATGGCGTCAACGACGCCTGGAGCAGAAATCCGGTTCACGTTCAGCGGGGCCCAGCCGACCCAATCTAACGGAACACTTTACGAGGGACCTGTGCGAGTTGGAGAGTCCTTTGCGGTGCGCGCTCGGGCCTATAAGGATGGTCTACTGCCCTCCAAGATCACCACGCGAACCTATCTGTTTCCACAAGAAATGGCGTCTCAATCTGTCATGAATCAGTCCATTGTGAGTTCTGATCGCGCCGAGGTGGAACGGCAGTTCGAAGAAGGGCTACCGACGGTATCGATCGCCTTGGATCCTATAGACATGTTTGGCCCCGGAGGCATCGATACGGTGCCAGACCAAGATCGTGAGGTGGTTGTGTCTATGGAGTACTTCTCTGGGACCAAGCCTATGGAGAGTTTTCAAATAGACGCTGGCATGGCTATCCACGGCGGGAATGCTAGGACTCATCCAAAGAAGCCGTTTCGCTTCTTCTTTCGTCGTAAGTATGGAGCTGCCCGTCTTGAATTTCCTCTGTTTGATGGTTCTCCTGTTTCGAGTTTTGATCAGCTCATCCTACGCGCTGGTGGGCATGATAGCTGGTCGATTTCGGAGAGTTTCGGCGCCACGGATCAGGATCTGCCGTTTCATGCGACCTACTTGCGGGACCAGTTTCTGCGGAAGACGGAGACGGACATGGGGCGAGTGAGTCCACGCGGGCGTTACGTGCAACTTGTGCTCAACGGCTTCTTCTGGGGAGTGTATGATCTTCATGAACGGCCGAATGCGAGCTTCTTCAGCGATCATCTTGGAGGGATGAGGGAGAGCTGGAACGTTTTCCATCATATGGATGATGATCTCTTGGATTGGGCGGTTGTCAGTGGTGATGATGCTCATTGGAAGAGTCTGCATGAACGTCTTGAGGAGGGGATAGAGTCGTCGCAAGCGCTGGAGAGCTTGCAGACTGAACTAGATTTAGATGAGTTGATCGATTCGTTGATTGTTAGGATGTGGTCGGGTGACTTTGATTGGGCAGGCCCTATCTTGTGGCGGGATGACGAAGTCACGTCCTTCCGAAATAAGAACTGGTATGCAGGGCAGCGTCGGGGGGATGAACCAGGCTTCTTTCGCTACTTCACTTGGGATGGTGAAATGAGCATGGGCTCGCATCTGCTTTTCAATGTCTTTGGTGAGGATGTGGATCAGCGTGTGGTCGATCTCGATCTAACGGAGGTGAACGATCCAGGAACGCCGGCCGCGATTCACCAGGCTCTCCGCTTTCTCCCTGATTACCGGCAGAGATTTGGAGATCGGATGCAGAAGCATTTCTTCGAGAATGGCGTTCTGAATGTGGGAGTGGCTCAAGCTCGGCTTGATGAAATGGTGGCCCAACTTGATCCAGCGATGATCGCCGAGTCCGCGCGTTGGGGGGACTTGCATCGCTTCAATACCGTCTTCACCCGTGAAGGGAATTGGCGACCTGAGGTGGCTTGGCTCCGTGAGACGTTCCTACCAGAACGTCATGAGATCTTTCTGAATCAATTGACTAGCAAGCGCCTAATGCCTGAAGTGCGTGCCCCGGTGATTCGTCCCTTTGGCGGATCGCTTGATGGGCTTGGTGAGGTGAGTTTAACCTCAGGTGAGGGGACGATTCACTTCACGACTGATGGCACGGATCCTGTAGCTCTTCCTAACTTTCAGCGTCGCGTGCTCGTGGATGAGGCTTCCGTAGGGCACTTCCTAATCCCGAGCGAAGCGAATGGAGGCGCAGCGTTGGGAGATTCATGGAAGGAATCGGAAGCTCCAGCCATCTTCAATGTTTGGACCGAGGGCAAGGCGAGTCTTGGCTATGACGCGGGCATCTCTCAAGACTACGCTCCCCATTTTACGACGGATGTGAGCGCTATGGATGGCGTGAACACGTCGGTTTATTTGCGAGTGCTGTTCGAATTGGAGGATCCTGAGTCCGTCGAGACCTTGCTCTTGCGTGCCAAGTTTGACGACGGCTTTGCAGCCTTCCTCAATGGCGAGCCACTTGTGGGCTCAGGGGTGCCTGTCGATATGGCATGGGATTCTCAATCTGATAGGGTGCACGTGGATGAAGATGCCGTCTTCTATAGAGACTTTGATGTGACCTCCGTGAAAGACGCGCTGATAGCGGGCTCTAACCTCCTCGCTTTGCAGGTGCTCAATGGTGATATAAGGAGTAGCGACCTTCTCTTTTCGCCCGAGCTGATCGTGATCGCGACGGATGGTGATGTAACGCCGTCACCTACATCACAGGTTATTCGTGAAGGTTTGACATTGACTGAAAGGACGACGGTGAAAGCGCGTGTGCGTTCGGCCCAGGGTGAGTGGTCTGCTTTGTCGGAGGCTCATTTCTTTCCGGGAGAGGCTCCGATGGAAGGCAACCTAAGAATTTCAGAGATCCATTATCATCCCGTATCTTCTGAGGAGCGGCCGAGTGGAGATTTCGAGTTTGTTGAGCTGGTGAATACATCAAGCCAGGCGATTCAGCTCGGCGGGCTTCGCTTCTCTGAGGGAATCGAGTTCGCTTTTGAAGATCGATTGTTAGAGGCGGGGGCACGTGTGCTCATCGTGAGTGACATAGACGCCTTCACTGAGCGTTATGGTCAGGCGGTAGGTGGCGGGATCGTCGGTGTCTTTGGGGGGACATCGCGTCTGAGCAACGGTGGGGAGATGCTTTCACTGGTTGATGGAATGGGCCAAGTGATTGACCAGGTTTCCTATTTGGACAGCGCTCCTTGGCCGAGCGCTGCAGACGGGAGTGGTGTGAGCCTGGTGCGTGTTGCTTTTGACCAAGGCTCAGGAGTAGATGGCTGGCGAGTGAGCGTCGAGATTGGTGGTTCGCCGGGCGCGGAAGGGCAAGTGTTCAACTACGCTGCGTGGCGGGCGAATCTGCAAGGAGCAGACGGCGAGCCTCTAGCCGATCCAGATGGAGATGGAAATGTGAATTTATTAGAATACGTATCAGGAACAGATCCATTAGTGGCGAATGCCCCCATCTCTATCGATCTCTACCAAGATGGGGGAAGTATTGTTCTCGCCTTTGAGCGCATGACGGGGACGGCAGACGTCGCTGTGATAGTCGAAGGTTCAGCGGATCTCTTGCAATGGGAGAGCCAATTGGCCGAGGCAGATGAGACTGAAGTTGAAGGCGGTCTTTCTTTGGTTTCTTATCTATTGCCGCGAGGTGTGGCGCGGTGGTTCCGCTTGAAACTCGAGCTTCGCTAGAATCTGATCGCTAAGCGTAAGAATTCATCTTTTGAGATTAGCGATCCTGTTAGAGTGGTTTCATTGAAGTCGTTCTCGATACTAGTGACAGATTTCCGCGAAGCCGGTATCCATGGGAACCATTGCTTCAGATCGGCACTGGTTTCGACGTCCACGGTCCCTCCTTTGGAGGCTAGGTCTGAGCGTTCGCGGTAGCGGAGTTCGAGCGCGCCGTTCACAACGTACAGTTTGGGGAGGACATCGGAACCAAGGGCGTAGGCCAACAAGTTCTCCTGGGATACATCGGCAGGGGTTCCTGTTCCCTCGCCCAGCTTTGCGGTAAGGCTCGGCTGAATGAGGAAATCTGAGCTGGAGGCTGCGAAATTGAGCCCGTGAATCGCTAAAACATTGGTGCCTTGGCGCAATGCTCTTCGAAACTCTGCTAGATCAATCACTTGAGGGACGGCGATCTGGCTCTCATCAGCCGAGAAGAGAGCCGTCGAGCTTGGGCTGAGATCGTAGAGAGGTGCATGCTGCCGATACACTTCCTGTCCATTGAGGTAGACGACGCCACCGTCGTCGAGTCGTAGCTGCAAATCTAGACTGTATACCGATCGAGCGTTCTCAAGTGAGAAGGGATAGCGCACATAGATGCCATTCTGGACAAAGTGCATGGATGACTGAATGTCAGTATTGATGTGTGGGGCAAAGTCGCCGGCGACATCATAGCCTAATCCTTGTCCGCCAGGGAACCATGCTTCGTCACTAAAATCGGGCGTCGACCAAGTGAAAGGCAGTTCTCCGTCTTGAAAGTACTGATAGGATGAGGTTGAGCCTTCTCCAATGAGAATACGTTCAATGGCTTGCTCGTCGATATCAAGATCTCTAAATACAGTGATAGAAGACGCTGTAGCAGCGAATCTGAAACGATAGCGCCCAGCGCGAGGAAAGGTCACTGAAGGCGTGAGGCTTTCTGGGCCTGCGACTATCGAGTCAGCGGGCCCGTCGAGCTGTGTCCATTGGGTATCGGGTGTGATCCATGGCGTGTCGGACTGAATGCTAGCCTCCAGAAGAGTTGAGAGGTCGTTGATCGCAGTAATATCTGGAGCACTGACGATGTGGGCGATCTGATCGTAGGGTAGAGCATCCCCAACACGGATGACACGATCTTCGGAAGTGTGCAGCCCGGCGGCATCGGTTGCGGTGAGCCGTACTGTGTAGGTGCCGCGCTCAGCGAACTGAACCGCGTAGTCTCCATTTTCGAGTGGAGTGGCATGGAGCGAGGCGTTGTTAGATGCTTCCATGATCTGCCAATGCGTTGTGATCGGTTTGGTCACAGGGAAGGCGATCTCTTCAATGGGCATCTGCTTCTGTTTAAAGATGATGCCGTTACCAATAGCGACACTGATGGACTTAGCCGCGGGGCTTTCGATTGCGGCAATATAGGGGAGCGTTAGTGCGATGAGTTCAGGCATGAGGAGGAAGTCAGAGCTATCGATTTGGGAGTTCATTCCATGGATCGCCAATAGATTGCTTCCGCTCCGCAGAGCGCTGCGGGCTTCCGAGATGTCGTATTTTACAAAGGAATCCGCTTCTCTACCTAGGGGCGCTTGCGCCTCCCAAGTAATGGTTCCCGGAGTGTTATCGCGCATGATTTCTTTGCCGTTGAGGTAGGCAACAAAGCCGTCATCCATACGAAGTCTGAGCAGGAGTCGTGAAACCGTGTCTACAGAAGCCACTTCGAAAGGAATTCGGACATAGATAGAACTATTCACATTGACCATCTGACGTCCGACATCCGTCTGTATCACGTCTTCATAGCCTCGGCTGTTCTCGTAGCCGATAGGGAGATTGCCGGAGGTCCATTCTGCGTCATTATAGGCGCTGCTTTGCCAGATCATCTCATTCACTGCCGTCCTGGGAATCTCATAGTGAGCTGGCGCATTGCGATCAATGAGTGTCTCGGCCGCGCTTGCCAAATAGATGGTGATCGTTTCACTGGCGGTGAGGCCAGATGGCGCCTTAATATGGTAGCGGATGGTCACGGTGCCCTGGGCATCCTTGAGCGGTGTGAAGGCTAAGGTTCCGCTAGGATTCAACACAGGCTCTCCAGCGATGACGGATGGCTTTGGCAAGATCTCTAGGCTTCCTTTGTCTGGTACGAGCAATTCCGCCGAGGTCAGTTGCAAGCCGTGGCCGACAGAAGAAAGGTTTACGTTCCCTGCTTCAGGGCCAATGGAAAGCTCTGCAGCCGTTCCTAGGGCGCTTCCTGAAGAGCTGATATCGTTGACAAGAGGGTGCATGACTAAGGGGCCAAATTGGTCATGATGCCAGTAGAAGTCGGGCTGCGGATTCAGTATTGCTTCTTTGTAGGTGATGTTGAAGCTGAGCGAACCGATCGAGAATGAGTCTGTGCCTGAGGCCTCTTTGTTGGCTCGGATGATCAGTCGATTATCGTCAATCAGCCGGTGCACGATGGCATCGCGGGGCTGAGTGATAGAGCCGAACACGTTGTCTGCTGAGAACGTCAGGGCCTCACCTGGAGAAAGAATGAGGTTTTCAGAAGGTGCCTCGGCTCCTACGAGTAGAGTGACATCTCCTTTGTGGAGCCAGCCTTCGTCATTGTTACCGACGCTCCCTCGTAAAGTGTAGCTGAACCATGCTGGACCGTCGAATCCGTCGGTAGGTTGGAAGCGGACTTCTCCTCCATTGTGAGAAAGATTGCCTGCGCTAGGAGGGCGTAGTTGTCCGACGCTGTCGATGCTGATGGCGCCGTTCTTGGTGCCAAAGGCGACGCGTCGTAGATCGTTGCTCCTTGGATCGAGTGTTATGGGTCTGTCTAGAGGAATGATTCGGAAGTCATTGTTAGCGAAAGGTATCTCTGTGGGATCACGTAGTGTAGCTGGTCCAGGGAGCCTATCTCTTGAGTGACTGTAAATCTGCCAAGCTGCGGTACGTCCACGAGAAGAATCGACCTCTGTGAAGAAGTCCCGGTTGCCCCCATCATTTGCGGAACTATTCATGAGGCCGCCCAGCGTATGATCTGCTCCTAAAGTGTGCCCCAGTTCGTGAGCTAACGTGTTCCATCCGGCATTTGCACGGATCGCGCCAATGCTATCAGTAGTACCCAAGGCACCTACCTTAGCTAATCCAAGCGTTTGTGGAGGTAAACCAGCCCCGACTTTGAAAGAAGAATGCCATTGATACTGACTACGGGGACGTTCTGCCGCCATCCAACGGCGAAAGTCCGCCAAGACATTGTCTGACGGGATGTCAGTAAACTCAGATGCATCTGGGATAAGGATGAGCTCCTGCAAACGTAGTCGAATGCCTAACTGATTCTCGTAGATTGTAGCGACGTTTGCGGCGGTGGCAAGCCATTGTGAAGCGACTAGAGCGAGAGAATCCGTGTCGTTAGGACCCGTGGCTGATTGATCAATGACAAGGGTGACGTCGAGGTCCTTGAGCGATTTCTGGTAGGATTCACTCGCGGGAATGAGATCAAGGTAATGGGCGACTTCACCTGTGGCTGGCTCGAGGCCACCTTGTGCCGAAATCTCTCCGAGAATCTCCGATGGAGGCGAAGCCGGAGCATCAGGAAACTCGCTCAGCTGACAGATGTTTCCATCTATGATCGCGCCAATGGATAGGGGGGGAAAGGTTTCTGATAGAATGGCTTCGGACGAATCGAGCATCCAGTGGAAGTGCCAGGTTGATTGCGCCTCCGAGATCCACGTTCCCCAAGCTTGGTTGTCGAGAATGGAGAGGCACGCTCGTGCTGGGGGCGCCTTTGAAGATGGGTCGAAGGCCCAGCCTGCGAAGATTCTCGGAAGATTCAAAGTGTCTTTTCCGTTCGGTCCCAGTGAGATCTCGAAATCCTCATCGAGGAGTTCGGCTGGTTCAAAGAGAAAGGTCTTCTTGGAATCGCCGAACGTCAGGTCGATTCTCTCGCCCGCTTGCAGGGCCGCGAGCGCGTCGTTTGACCTCTGGACTCGCCGCGCTTGTGAGCGTTCCAAATGTTCGCGGGATTCTGAGGGAAGGGGTATTTGGGTAGCGTTCTCTGGAGATAGCCCTTGGGATACTAGCGAAATCGCTAAGAGAAGAAGGAGAATCCAGGTGAGTTGACGCCGATGCATGAGGGGCCAGCTTACCGAAGTTGGTTCCACGAAGCAATGCCCTTAACGTTGCCTAAATTGGCTGGCCAGGTGGCCTGAGCATGGCTAGAATGCCAGCAGCCCCCTATGAAACATCTTGCGTCGTCCCTCGTCCTCCTTGTTGCCAGTTCAGCGGTCGCTGATGTCGTCATCAATGAGATCCACTATGATCCGGAGCCGAAAACTGAGCTGGTCGAGTTCGTGGAGCTTCTCAATACTGGTGAGGTGCCTGTTTCTTTGGCGGGCTGGTCGTTCACGAGCGGTTTCGCTTATACCTTTCCGGCAGACACGAGCCTTGCCCCCGATGAATTTCTGATTCTGACGGAGAATGTCAGTGACTACAATCGGAAGTTCGGCTCGATCTTCGTGGGTGGTAAGAAGGCTTTCGGAGAGTTTGAATCGGGAACGCTGTCTAACGAGGGTGACCGTGTGGTGCTGCGTGATACGGACGGTGTGGTGCAAGATGAGGTCGAGTATCAGTCGACCTTTCCATGGCCGATTGCCCCTCAAGGGGAGTCCGTACAAGGCAATGGTGAGGGTGTCTCGATGGAACTTCTTAATCCTGCGCTCGACAACAACCTAGCAGGTAGCTGGCGCGCGGGTAGCAAACCGAGTCCGGGTGATGAGAATACCGTGTTTACCGAATTGGCTGTCGTTCCGCCTCACATTCGCCAAGTCGACCATTCTCCAAACTCGCCCAAAGAAGGTGAGGTGGTCACGATTTCAGTGAAAGTGACAGATCTAGATGGAGTTTCTAGTGTGATGTTGAGTTATCAACACGTGGAGCCGGGGAGCTATATTCGTCTAGAAGACGCCGAGTATGAGACCGCTTGGGTTGATCTCGAAGTGAAAGACGATGGCATCGCTCCGGACGAGATGGCAGAAGATGGCGTCTACACCGTGACGATGCCGGATGCGATCAATCAGCATCGGCACCTGATTCGCTATAGGATTTCGGCTTCTGATAGTTTAGGGAATTTCCTTCAAGTTCCCTATGCAGATGATCCTCAACCAAACTTTGCCTACTTTGTCTACAATGGGGTGCCCGCCTGGGAAGGTGCGGTAGAGCCAGGAGAAACCGCGATGATTTCCTTTTCGGAAGAGACGATGAGTTCGGTGGCCGTGTATCATCTGATCGCTGTAAAGTCTGACGTCGAAGCTCAGCAATGGGGCGGGGGAGGTCCAGATTGGTTTGGCACGGCGGTCTATGATGGCGAAGTCTATGACCATATCACTTTCTCTAAACGTGGCCGAGCATCTCTCGGGCAAGTCGGCAAAGAGAAATGGGATTGGAACTTCAATCGCGGGCATCGATTCCAGGCCCGCGACAACTACGGGACGAAGTATTCGGTGAAATGGCGTGAGATCAACGTGCTGCCAGGTACGAATCCGTGGTGGGCAAATGATGTGAGTACTGACGGCACGATCCTAAACGAGTCCGTTGGCTTCCGGATTTACCAGCTGATGGGTTCCCCTGCGAGTAACACCAACTTCTTCCAGATGCGCGTGATTGATGATTCTGCGGAGGCTCCTAGTAATCAGTATAATGGAGATCTCTTCGGGCTCTACATTGCCATTCAAGATCCTGACAGTCGGTTTATCCAGGAACGTGGTCTTCCCGATGGCAATCTCTACAATTGGCACAGCGGCAACGATCCACTGAAGAACCAGGGGCAAGATAGTGTGACTGATGGTTCTGATCAGAGAGACTTCAAAGCGAATCTTAGAGCTAATACCTCACTTGAATGGTGGCAAGAGCACCTGAATTTTGACGCCTACTATGCCTTCAACTCTGGCAATCTCCTGATTAACAACTCGGACATGCGACCGAATGAGAACATGATGTCTTACTACAATCCCAACGGGCAATGTTATCCGATTCCTTGGGACCTGGACTTGAGTTTTGAAACGGCTCCGCACCTCGGACGTGGTGATACAGCAGCCTGGGAGAATTTTTACCGAGTACTGAGCCACGATGAAGTGGATGTGCCCTATCAGAATCGTATTCGGGAGTATCTCTCGCTTCTCTGCAATCGTCATCAAACGAGCATGCTCGTGGATGAGTATTCACGATTTGTCTGGATCGATCTACCTCAGGGGGATCGCTTGGTGATCAGTAGCCTGGTCAAGGATGGTAGTAAGGTCATCGCGATGACCGACGCGCCTCATGGTTTTGAGACGGGCGATTTCGTAACTATTGAAGGAGCCAACGAAGCGATCTACAATGGCGACAAGGAGATCACGAAGACTTCGGACACGGAGTTTACCTATAAAGGATCGCTCTTTGCGTCGTCGCCCACTGGCGATGAGTTCGTCGGCTTCAAGACGCCGGATGCGAAGCCTCTGGTTACGGTGGATCAGGCCATTTGGGACTATCATCCGCGCAAGCGTAAGAAGGGGATCTACTATAAGAACATCAAGGGGATCTCGACTCCGGATTTCAAAGGGTACCAGGCCTACATGAAGGACTTCCTAGCTCCTGGAGGTTATGGTTATGACTTGCTCGCGTCCCATGCAGATGAAGGTTCGGCGCCTCATACGCCAACCATCACTTATGTCGGAGCGGACGATTTCAATGTCAGCGATCTACGATTCGAAGTGAGCGAGTTCAAGGGCGGAAGCATCTTCGCCAAACAGGACTTCGCGGCTGTGCAATGGCGGATGGCTGAAACCACGGATCGCAATGCTCCTAGTTTTGATCCCGCGGTTCCCCGTGTTTACGAGATCAATGCTGACTGGCAGAGTGGCGAGATTGCACCGTTCGAGAACACCCTGACGATTGATGAAGGGATTCCTCGAGCAGATCGCACCTACCGCGTCCGTGCGCGCATGAAGAACACGGCAGGACATTGGAGTTTGTGGTCAGATCCTGTTCAGTTTAGGGCGACTGCTCCTGACATTACGGCATACACAGAGGGTTTGTTTATCACGGAAGTGATGTATCATCCGCGAGTCGCGACGGAGGAAGAGCGCGAGTTGGGATACTCTGCGACGGACTTTGAGTTTGTTGAATTACTCAATCTGGGGGACGAGCTGGACCTGACTCAAGTTCGATTCACCAAGGGCATCGATTTCGACTTCGCGGGTAGCGCCGTCACGACGGTAGGCACCGGAGATTATGTCCTCGTGGTGGAGAACGCAGAAGCCTTTGCTCATCGCTACCCAGGCGCGGGGCCTATTGCGGGTGTCTTTAGTGGCCAGCTGAACAATGGCGGCGAGCGGTTGAAACTTTCGTACGGTGCGGGCACGCCTATCAGGGATTTCGACTACAATGACAGTGGGGAATGGCCTGTCGAAGCTGATGGCGATGGCTATTCTCTGACCACAGAGCAGTTGAATTCCGATGCTGACCTCAATGCTGCGGGTTCGTGGTCGATCTCTCTCGAGATTGATGGATCGCCCGGCGCACCTGAGGCAGATATCCCGGGCACCGTTTACACCGTTTGGAATGTGAGCTACTTTAACGAAGCAGAACTCGCTGATGAGAGTGTGTCAGGACCTAATGCGGATCCTGATGAGGACGGTGTTTTGAATTGGGTTGAGTATGCTTTGCAGCAAGATCCTAGAACGCCGGACGCACGACCTCCTGGCGTCGCTCGTGTGGAAGGAAAGACGGTCTTCTCACATGGCTTCACCGCTGCAAATGATGTGGTTTATCAGATTGAGCAATCAACGGATCTGATTGCGTGGGAAGTGGTCAATGGTTCATCATCGTTGGTGAACGGAGGCACTCGAGAAAGCACCATTGCCAATGCCGGGGCGGCGGCCTACCTGCGGTTGAGGTTGACGTGGATGCCCCAGCCATGAGTGGCGGATAATCATGGACAGGGCGTTGGTGGTTAGACATGGTTTGACCATGATTCAATCCAGCATTGCCTGTACCGCAGGTGCTCTCTTCCTCACCACTCTCAGTCTCTTTGCGGAGGCTCCGAAGCACTCCGCCATTTCACCAGAGCCTCGTGGGCAAGATTGGTGGAAGGAGCGTGCGAACTTGATCAACAAGCGTGTCAAAGAGACGCCTGAGTCGAAGGTCGTCTTCATTGGAGACTCCATCACGCAGGGGTGGGAAGGTGCTGGCAAAGCGGTGTGGGAAGAGCGCTACGCCGCTCACGGTGCGCTTAATCTAGGCATCGGTGGCGATCGGACGCAGCACGTGCTTCACCGTTTACTGAACGGTAACTTGGAGGGCATCGCTCCGAAGGCTGCGGTCGTAATGATCGGGACGAACAACTCGAACGGCTATGATAACACGGCCAAACAGATCGCCGAAGGCGTCGGTGAGATTGTCCAAACCTTGCGCTCAAAAGCGCCGCAGACGAAGATCCTCTTGTTAGGTATCTTTCCTCGTGGCGAGAATATCAACGAGCAGCGTGGAAAGCTTCTTCAGATCAATCAGATCCTGGCCAAGCATGATGACGGCAAGCAGGTGCGGTTCTTGGACATTGGGCACCATTTTATCACGGAAGAAGGGCTCATTCCTGCAGAGATCATGCCTGATTACCTACATCTTTCGCCAAAGGGTTATGAAATGTGGGCAGATGCCATTGATCTGCATCTACGCGAGTTGATGGGCGAAGGGGAACAGGCCATGGCCGATTCACCGTTCCTTGGAGATTGGGTTTTTGTGATTCAAGGGCCAGATGGCAGTGATGTTGAGATGCCGCTAACGGTGAATTTTGAAGAAGGTGAGATTTTCGGAACGATTGGTTCCTCAGAAGATCGCAACTTTCCCATCGAGAACGCGAAGATTGAGGGTGACTCGATTAGCTTTACCGCAACGCGTGATCGGCCCGATGGCGGTTCCATGACCTACAGTATCAAAGGGGCTCTCGAAGAAGGGACTCTTTCCGGGACGGTGTCTGCCACCATGGATGGAAACGAAATCGAACAAGCCTGGAAAGCGAGCCGAAGCAAGTAGACCCGGGGTTAGAACCTCTAACAAACCCTTCCCGATTCTTTATCATGTCTCTCTTAACTGATCGTCGTCACTTTCTAAAATCTGCTATCGCTGCATCCTCTGGACCGTTTATCTTGCCTTCGAGGGTATGGGGTGCCGAGACAAAGCCCAGCGAGCGGCTGACGATGGGCTTCATCGGCATGGGTAAGCAGAACCGCGGCTTGCTCAACGGTTTTATGGGACGTTCGACGACGGAAGTCGTGGCCGTGTGCGATGTGGACACGACGCGCCGTGAACGGGCGTTACAGACGGTCAACGAGCGTTATGCGGACCGAGGGAAGCCTGAGGGGTGGAAAGGCTGCCAAGCCTACAATGACTATCGCGAGCTGCTAGAGCGTCGCGATATTGATGCCGTGTGCATTGCTACGCCAGATCATTGGCATGCCATCATCACGATTGCCGCGCTCGACTCGGGCAAAGACGTCTATTGCGAGAAGCCCCTCACTCACAATATCCACGAAGCCAAGGCGGTCATGGAAGCTGTGAAGCGCAACAATCGCGTGCTCCAGACGGGTTCCATGCAGCGTTCCATGACCGGTTTCCGGACGGCGGCTGAGTTGGTGCAGAACGGTTGCATCGGTGAGGTGAATCGAGTGGAGTGCAACTTTGGCCCTCCAGGTGTGGTTTGCGATCTTCCAGCGGAAGGTGCCGAGCCGGGCCTCGATTGGGATTTCTGGCTTGGGCCGGCGCAAGGACGTGCTTATAACTCAGTGTTGAGTCCACGAGGAAATCACAATCATTTCCCATCCTGGAGAGACTACCGTGAGTATGGCGGCGGCATGGTCACAGACTGGGGTGCCCACCATCTCGATATCGCTCAATGGGGGCTTGGCATGGATGCTAGTGGCCCGGTCAAAGTGATTGCGCCAGCAGATCGCAAGGCGACTAAGGGAGCCAAGCTCATTTATGCCAACGGGATAGAAGTCGTCCACGGCGATGGTATCGGTGTCCATTTTTATGGCTCTGAAGGGGAGGTGGAGGTCACGCGTGGCCGTTTCCACTTCAAGCGCGGAGATGAGTCCATCGCGAAGTTCCTCAAGCGAGAGGATGGTGGTTCGTTAGAGTCGAACGTGATCAAAGTAGAGCGCGAGTTCCTCAAGGATGCTAAGCACAAGCTCTACAAGAGCAGTGATCATCTGCGTGACTTCCTGGAATGTGTGGCTAGCCGCAAGAAGCCGTGCACTCACGAAGAGATTGGCGGACGCACGGCGATCTGTTGCCACCTCATGAATCAAGCCTACTACCATGGCGAGCCGATCGAGTGGGATCCGGCGAAGAACGAGTTCGCTAATGGTACTGGAAATCCCGCGTGGCTCACTCGTGAGTATCGCGGGCCGTTCAGTGTCGCTTAGCCAAACGGCGAAGGTCTGGCGCTAGTATCACGTTGCCGAGAAATTGGTAGCGGTGATTTTTAATCGCCACTGAATCGTGCCTCAGAATCGGCGGTGACTAAAAGTTGAATGGCGCGGAAATAGGCATGGTTTAGGATACTTGTGATGCAGCAAACTTCTCATGGTATTCTTGCCTGGGCCGTATCATCACAGGGAAGGGCTTGGGGCGTCGTTTTAGCACTCGGGGTTCATAGCGTCCGGGCCTGGCTTCCAGGAGATCTTCGCCGATACTTTCCAACAGTTTCAACTTCATCAACCGTCGCTCGCTTGCGTTTGGAGCGCTGAAGATCGGCCAGGCCCAATCGCTGAGTCGATCAACTGTTCCTTTGAAGTCTTCCATGGTCGCTGGCTGCTGTTTGCATCACACTCCTTACCAAATTGTAGGCTATCATATGCACGAAAACTTCTTTCTCGATCATCTCCGGCGTCTTGTCGCGCAGGACGTCTATTTGCATCGATGTCTTGATATCGTCAAACCATAGCTCAATACGCCGTCGTGTTTAGAAATTCGACTGCTGCATGAGTTGCTGAGCTTCAATTAGTTGTGGAATAGGATTTCTCGCTGCATTTCTTCGATACGTGACGGCAAGAATCAGAAATGGATATATTAAGACCACTTTTGTGTTTATGATAGTCTAAGGCGATCAGCAGCAAGAGCACGTGATCGACTACTTGCAGGAAGAGATCCGAGTTCTGAAGTGTTGAGGCTGAGATCGCTCCGGTAAGGGAAGGGGAGCTTGAATGTCGCGAGCGGTTAGGCGGCTCGCTTCGCTACTACTACCGGGATGCCGCGTGATCCAAGGTGATTTGAATTTCCGGACAGTACGGGGGAGTAGTCACCATCGTTCCTATCACAACGGCGACGCTGTCTTCAATGAGACCTTACTGCTAGGCAACAGGCACTTCTTCACGACACGCTCATCGCGAGATGTGATTCCGACTGCAATGCAGCATCGATGCCTCCCTATGGCTCTCATTTCTCTGTTACCGACGAACTCTTGTTAGGAATCAGATCATCGCACCAGGCGTGGAAGTTGGGAACGAGGATGGAGAGATAGAGTGCCGAGAACGTCTTGGTGGAATACTTCGTTACTATTACTGAGAGGTAGCGTATAAAGAGTGTTAGAGTGTTTTGGCCATGCGCGATTTGAGTTCTCGGACACTACGCCGTTGCTGGACGCCAAGTTGGCGCAATGACTACGCGAGTAGCGATTCTACCACCCTTCCGTGCACATCAGTCAAACGGAAGTCCCGACCTTTGAAACGGTAAGTGAGCTTCTTGTGATCAATTCCCAATAGATGCATGATCGTGGCTTGGAGATCGTGCACATGGACGCCATTCTCCGCCACATTGTAACCAAAGGCATCCGTCGCTCCATGAATTACGCCTGGCTTCACGCCGCCGCCCGCCATCCACATGGAGAAACAACGCGGGTGATGATCCCGACCAAAGTTCGCACTCCGAGTCTGGGCGTAGGTTGTCCGGCCGAATTCACCGCCCCAGATAACGAGCGTTTCGTCTAACATTCCGCGCTCTTTCAAATCGCGTATCAACGCCGACGAAGCTTGGTCCACACTGTGGATCTTCCCATTAATCGCGCGGGTGATGCCGTCGTGATGATCCCAGCCGCGATCATAGAGCTGGACGAAGCTCACGCCAGATTCCGCCAAGCGACGTGCCAGGAGACAGTTTGCGCCGAAGGAAGGCTTGCCCTCTTCCACCCCGTAGGCTTCTAAGGTCTTCTTCGATTCTTGGGAAATATCCATCAGCTCGGGAACAGACGTTTGCATCCGATAGGCTAACTGAAAGGCATCGATGCGCGCTTCGATCTCTGGGTCTCCCACTTGCGCTTGTTTCAAGCGATTCAGCGCACTGATCCGATCAATCGTTCGGCCACGGTTGACGTGTCGCATCCCTTCAGGGTTCGAGAGGAAGAGCACCGGGTCCCCCGCCGATTGGAACTTCACGCCTTGATGACGACTTGGAAGAAAGCCATTGTTCCAGTAGCGGGAAGGCACGGGCTGCCCGCCTCCACCTGACAGAAGCACGACAAATGTAGGCAGATTCTCGTTTGCACTGCCGAGGCCGTAACTCAACCACGAGCCCATGCTCGGCCGCCCCGCCAAGGAGCTCCCAGTCTGGAGGAAAGTGACTGCCGGATCGTGATTGATCGGCTCGGTGTGTAGGCTGCGAATCATGCACATCTCATCAGCGATGCCACCCAGGTGCTGGAATAACACATTCATGGTGATCCCAGTCTGTCCATGCTGCTTGAAAGTGTGTTCAGAGGCCATGACATTGAGCGCACTCTGATTCCGCGTCATGGTGGTGATGCGCTGCTTCCCGCGCACGCTGTCAGGCAAGGGTTTGCCGTTCCACTGAACCAACTTTGGCTTGGGATCGAACGTTTCCAGCTGCGACGGTCCACCTGACATGTGCAGATAGATCACGCGTTTTGCTTTGGGCGCAAAGTGCGTGACACTACTAGCTAAAGCGCGCTCGCCGAGCAATTGCGACATTGCCGCCATGCCGAGGCAGCCGCTCGTTCGTTGGAGGAAGACTCGGCGTGTGTATGGGTCTTGGTAGTCGAAGGGAAGCTTTATCATTCGCGGGTGATCGTTTCGTCCAAGTTGAGAAGGATATTGCCCAGGGCAGCCCAGGCCGCCGTCTCATGGTCACCGCCTAGAGAGAACTTCTTGGCGGCGTCTGGGTGAGCTTGAAATTCGTTCCGCTGTTCTAACAACGTTTCCTTAATGATATTCAGTTCCGCAGCATTAGGATAACGTGAGGTCACGGCACGAAAGGCCGCACGAAGACGTTCGGTATCGTCCTGGCCAAACGCTTGAATGCGTTTCCCAAATCCGCGTGCGGCCTCGACAAAGGCCGGGTCATTCAAGGTGACCAGAGCTTGCAGCGGCGTGTTTGTGCGGGGGCGATTGACGGAACAGAACTCCCGGCTTGGCGCGTCAAAGATCTGGAACGTCGGGTAAAGCATGGTTCGCCGCCAGAAGGTGTAGAGCCCGCGTCGGAAGCGATCATCGCCTTCGCTATCCTTCCAAGACTTGCCGATACTCTTGAGGTAATCCATCGGCTGCGGCGGCATCACACTGGGACCACCGATCGTCGGATTGAGTACGCCGCTGATGCGCAACGCGCTGTCCCTGATCTCCTCTGCCGCAAGACGAAAGCGCGGCGCTCGAGAGAGTAGACGATTGTCTGGATCATGTTCTGCCGCACCCGGGTTGTGGTGCGACTGCTGTCGATACGTTTGTGAGGTCGCCATCAAGCTTTGGAGACGCTTCACGTCCCAACCATGCTCGACGAAATCCGCTGCCAGCCAATCGAGCAGCTCAGGATGACTCGGTCGTTCTCCCTGTGTGCCGAAGTCACCCAATGTCTTCACCAAACCCGTTCCAAAGAGCTGTTTCCACAAGCGATTCACCGTGACGCGAGCGACTAGAGGATTGTTAGTGTCGCTCAGCCAATGCGCCAGTCCCAAGCGATTGCGCGGTTGGTCCTCCGGCAAGCGCGGAAAGATCGCCGGGACATCGGGCGTCACCTCCTCGCCCGGTTGTTGGAAATCGCCTCGCATGAGCACTCGAGCTACCTTGCGCTCTTTCATTTCCACCATGACCATCGTCGTAGGGATGGCGGTCTCCTCTTTCGCATAAGCCTGTTTCGCTTTCGCCAAGATGCTTTCCAATCGGTGGCGCAGTTCGCGGGATTCGGGATGCACCTCTTTAACAAAGTAGTCGAACACCTCCTGACGCTGCTCAGCTGTTCTCTCCTCTAGAGTTAGATTCGTGATAGCCAGAATCCCCTTTGGTGCTGGTAGGTAGTGGCTCTCGATGCCGTATTTCTCAGAGAGCCAAGCCCCTACCTGTGCTTGTTCGCCAGATCGCAACGCGCAATCGTAAACAAGCACCTCTCCAATATCCACGTAGGCATTCTCATTCCCCGCGTTGTTCGCGCCGATGGTGATCGCCTCATTGGAGAATGGCTGTAAGGCAGGTTTTCCCGTTCCTGCATCTTCGCCATTCAGTGAGAGTATGATTTCATGGTCCGGCCCATTCTTCGTGATCATGACAATGGCAGGGCGTCCTTTCTCAAAGGCCTTGGTGCCAACGACATCAGCACCGTAGCCGTTGAAAGAGAGCATATTGCCACCCTCCGCTTTCCAGAAAGCGCGACGTTTCCCCACTGACTCATCACCCCACATGAACGGCATCTGATGACCGCCCTGACGATAGAAGCTCGCCACCATCACCATGGTGAAGCCGCCCTTCAACTTCTCCGCTCCTTGTGAGGTTCGAAGGAAAGTGCTCTCACCATCGAGATGGACACTGGGTTGACCATGAAACTCAGGCAACTCTTGCAGTTTCACCTCACCCGTCGCCGTGGCATGAAATTCATGACCTGAAGCATCATGCCAAGTCCTAACGAGACCACATTCCTGCGCCGTGCGCGCGGCATCCAGCCACAAGGTCAAGCCACCACGAACGGTTAACGAATCTGCTTTCTCGGGCTCTAAACCCTCTTCCCAAGTCGCCATCGCTTCTCTAAGCGGTCCGCTAGGATCACGGTAGGCAGGCTGATTCTTAGCAGAAGTCAGATCAGCCTCCGCTTTCTCCACGGCGGCCTCCAGCTTGGCCAGACGCGCTTTCACCTCAGGCGTCTTCACTTTGAGGAGCGGCGGCAGCGGTTTGTTGTGGTAACCCAATTGCCCGCCCGCACCGAGTTCGCCGTCCACGCTATTGAAGAAGGCAAACAATTGATAGTATTCCTTCTGCGAAATCGGATCATACTTGTGATCATGACACTGCGCGCAACCCACGGTCAGCCCGAGAAAGACTTGCCCCGTGGTGTTGGCGCGATCGACCGCGTAGGTGACATAGAATTCATCAGGATCCGCGCCGCCTTCTTCATTGAAGGTCACGCAGCGGTTGAAGCCTGAGGCGATGCGCGTCTGTTCAGACGCCTCGGGCAAGAGATCACCGGCCATGTTCTCGATGATGAACTGGTCATAAGGCATGTTCTGATTGAACGCCGCGATGACGTAGTCGCGGTAAAGCCACATGGCACGCACCGAGTCGTTGTGATAACCATTCGTATCGCCATAGCGCGCGAGGTCCAGCCAATCCTGCGCCATGCGTTCGCCATAATGCGCGGAAACTAGCATCGCCCTTAATGTCTCTTCATAACTCTCGTCAGGCAGACGATCAAGCTCCTCAAGCGTTGGTGGCAAGCCACGGAAATCCAAGGACAGTCGCCGCGCCAATGTCACCGCATCGGCCTCGGGTGACGGCTCTAGGCCTTCCGCCTCAAGTTTCGCAAGGATGAAATGGTCGATCTCATTGCGCGGCCAGGGCGTATGCTTCACTTCCGGCAACGGCGCCTTCTCGATGGGTTCAAAGGCCCAATGTTTGGTGAATTCGGCCCCTTCCGTGATCCATTGCTCTAACAAGGCTTTATCTTCTTCCTCAGGCCGTTTCTCCACCTCCGGTGGCGGCATTATGATTTCCGGATCTTGTGAGAGCAGCCTCTGCATCAACTCGCTCTCGGAGATACTTCCAGGTTTGATCACCTGCAAAGCTGAGTCTCGTTGATCGAAACGCAGATCTGCCTCACGCGTCTTCGCATCTGGCCCATGGCAGGCGTAGCAGAGATCGGCAAGCAGCGGCTGTATCTCCCGATCATAGTCCACTGCGTTAACAAGCGCTGGCACCAGCAGGAGGTAAAGGATCAGGCACGCTTTCATGGCGATGAGTCTAGAGAAGTCTAGCCCGATTGGGCAACAGCATCCTTTCTCCCGCGTCTCGAGCTTGTGCCGTATGGAGAAGCGGCATTTCTTCAGTCGCGGGGAGCTGCCGTGGGGCCGACGGTCATGAGTCGCTGAATCGGCACGAAGATGCTATCTGTCAATACGTGGAATTCCCCCAAGAAAGTGGACGCGGATCGGATAGATCTAAGTTTCGCCGTAGTGGCCGGAAATCCTATCGCTATAGATTCCGCTAACGCTTGAAAGTTAGCGGCTCACTGCGGTATTTGAATTTCCGGACGTTATGGCCGCGAACTTATCCTTCCAGATGTCGAGGGTAAAGTGAATAAGGCATTGGTAGCCAGTGATTGACTCAACTGATAGTGGTGGCTTTTGCCGCATACAAGCTTCTGAAGACTAGCTAGACCTTCGCCGAAAATCCATTTTCTTGAAGAATCAGATAGCGTCATGTTAGTCTTTGCCCAACGTAACCCGTTGACTTTTAGAATATTACCACCAACAGTGATCTGATCACTCTGCTTGGCAAGAACTGCTTTTTGAGGCGGAACTCTTGTCAGAACTCAACTGGTTCGTTAACCCGGCCATCGAAATCACCTATCAATTCCCGGAGCTTGTTTCTGAAGTTGGTCGCGATCTCCACGGCCTGAAGAAGAAGGCCATACGAGATGCGGATAGCCGCTACTTCGAGCAACTTTGCCCCAGGGGATGTCCAGTAGGTCGTTAGAAATGGAGGACAGTTGTTAGACAAAAGCACGCTATGTGAGTTTATTGAAAAATTTGTTTATGTTAGTTTTCCTTGCGTCGACTGTCGAGTTGGCCCACAACTCCTGCGTTACCACAGGAAGGTAGGGCAATGCGGGGACGCAACCTGAGCGCCGCGTGGAACCTAAGCGCAGGAGAGGGAGACGGTTCCGTCTCCCTCTTCATTTGGCTTGATGCCCCTCCTGTGGTTAGCGGGGAATGCGATAAATCCCGGGGGTCGAGGGGGCTGGCCCCCTTGCTTGTCGCTAACTTCATTCGCATGATGACGAAAG